>CAZNQI010000107.1:0-5913 GCA_964575375.1 uncultured Faecalibacterium sp. | reverse complement strand
AATACACCTGAGGAAAGAGAGCTTATAAGATATCTTTCAACACTCGAGGATGTTATTATCAACGCTGCTAAAAACTATGACCCTGCAAAGGTTACTCACTATGCGATAGAGCTTGCTACTCATTTCCATAAGTTTTATAATTCCTGCAGAGTTAACGTTGAAGACGAAAGTCTTAAAATGGCAAGAATTTTCCTTTGCATTTGTGTAAGAGACACAATGAAGAGTATTCTCAATATGCTTAAAGTTGAATCTCCGGAAAGAATGTAATGTATTTTTTTGGTCAAAGAACAAAATACTAACCATAAGTAAAGTAATTTTTAAGTAAGAAAACTATTATAAAAATATATAATTAAAAAGGAGCAAAAAATATGAACGCTGAAAAAATTCTCATTGTTGACGACGATCTTAATATTTGCGAACTTCTCAGACTCTATCTTACAAAGGAAGGCTACAAGGTTGTTATAGCGAACGACGGAACAAGTGCCGTTGCTATATTCCAAGAGGAAAACCCTAATTTGGTTCTTCTTGATATTATGCTTCCAAAGCTTGACGGTTGGCAGGTTTGCAGAGAAATCAGAAAGTTTTCCGAAACTCCTATTATTATGCTCACAGCGAAAGGTGAGGTTTTCGACCGTGTTTTAGGTCTTGAACTCGGTGCAGACGACTATGTTGTAAAGCCCTTTGATACAAAGGAAGTTGTTGCACGTATTAAAGCGGTTCTTCGTCGCACAGCTTCAAGCGCTACAGACGAAATTAAGGAAGTTCATTATGACAGACTCTCTATCAATCTTTCAAATTATGAGCTTAAGGTTGGCGGTGTACAAATAGATACTCCTCCAAAAGAAATGGAGCTTATTTTCCACCTTGCAAAAAATCCTAACAGAGTTTTCACAAGAGATCAGCTTTTGGACGAAGTATGGGGTTATGATTATTACGGCGATTCAAGAACAGTTGACGTTCACGTTAAACGTCTTCGTGAAAAGCTTGAAGGTGTTTCCGATAAATGGGAGCTTAGAACTGTTTGGGGCGTTGGCTATAAATTTGAAACAAAGGACTGATTCAGCCTTTTAATGTGAATTTACCGTAGATGCTTTTGCATTATATCTAAAAGTTCAAAACAAAATTCAAAGCAGAACAAAAAAACGGTGTTAACGGAAAGGTCTCGCTTTTCCGAGTCGGTATTACCCTTTTAAAATTTATATTTTTAAGATTAAAGCGTTTTTATGTCCTGAGGTTACCTTTGTGTATTTTAAGACAAAAACGCTTTTTTTGTAAATTCCGAATTTCAATAATAAACGGTAAGTTAAAAGCAATAAGGAGGAAGCGATGAAGTCAATTTAAATATTTACACCATCGCATAATATTGTTATGAAAAAAAGTAAAAGAAAAAAGCATAAATTCAGCCTTTTCAAACGATACTTTTTCCGTTCTGCAGCAATCATTTTTGTCGGCTTTATATTCATCGGCTTTGCCACGATGCTTTTTATAGCAGGTCATTGGTGGAACGAAAAAGTTGAAACTCTTACAAGAAATTCACACAACATTGTTGAAATGTATACCGAATTTCAAACAAACGATTTGAGTGAAGATGAAGAGGTTGTGCTTATGAGTAACACCTTGGAAATTATGTCAAGTGCCACAAACAGCGACTATTTTGTAACCGATCTTGAGGGTAATGTTATTATGTGTGCAAGCTGCACGTCGTTTTATTCAAACGATTGTGAAAAACACGGCTCTTTAATCATCGAGGATGCGTATATGAGCCGTGCCGTAAAAGGTGGCTTCACCGACTATGCTACCGATGCCGAAATCGGCACCGGTCAATTCATAGTTGCAATACCCGTTAAGCTGAACGGAGATGTTATTGCTTGCGTTTTTGCAACGGAAGACGCCATTACAGGTCTTTTACCGTATGTGCTTTCAATAGCCCAAACACTTTCTTACGCTATTATTATCACCTTAGCAATTATGTTCATAGCTCTGTATTTCATAACAAAGGGTATCACAAAGCCTCTTGAACAAATGCAAGAAGCTACAAAACACTTTGCAATGGGCGAATTCGATTACAGAGTATCTGCAAACTTCAAAAACAAGGAGTTTAACACTTTCGCTAAAGAGCTTAACAAAATGGCGTATGAGCTTTCCATAAACGACGAAGCACAAAAAAGCTTCGTTGCTAACGTATCCCACGAGCTTAAAACACCAATGACAACAATCGGTGGATTTATTGACGGCATACTTGACGGCACAATACCCGAACGTGAACAAAAGAAATATCTTTCCATTGTATCCTTAGAAGTCAAACGCCTTTCAAGAATGGTTGTATCTATGCTCAACCTTTCAAAAATAGAAGCAGGCGAGGTTCAACTCGCTCCAACAAAGTACAATGTTGCAAAACAGATTTTTGAAACTCTTTTAAGCTTTGAAAAAAAGATTGAAGAAAAGAAAATCAACATTATCGGTTTTGAAGATATGGGAGAGGTTACAATCGATGCAGACAGAGATCTTTTACAGCAGGTTATTTATAATCTTATAGACAATGCTGTTAAGTTTACTCCCGAAAACGGTACAATAACCGTTGTTGCAAAGCACACCAAGGATGCCACAAGTGTACAAATAAGAAACTCCGGTGCAGGCGTTTCCAAGGAAGAAATAGCCAGAATATTCGAGCGATTTTATAAGGTTGATAAATCACGAAGCTTTGATACTAAAGGCGTTGGTTTGGGGCTTTATATCGTTAAAACGATAATAAATATGCACGACGGTGAAATAAGTGCTTCAAGTGAACAGGGTGAATATACCGAATTTGCTTTTGAAATACCTTTTTCTATATAAAATAATCAAATGATTTCTTTAAAAGATTTAAACTTTGTTTTAACAATATAATATAATCTATGAAGCATAAAATAAATTGAAACCTTATTCAAGAAAGGAGTTCAGTTATGAACGATAAAGAAAATCTTACCGGCGAAAGCCAGATCGTGCCCGAAAGCACCGAAGAACAAGCTACCCAGCCAAACGAAGCTAATATCTTTTTAAACGGTGGATACTTTCCTGCAAGCGATGCTGACCAAATCCCTGAAACAGTAAAAGAACAAGAACCATCTTCTGTTGATGTTTATTCCGATTCAACCTCGCATCAACCTGCAGATACTTATACTCCTATTTTTACAGATGCTTTTAATGTTACACCGCAACAACCGGAAGCAGCAGACATCGAAAGTGCAACTGCTGAAAAAGTTGAAAGTCAGCAAGCTACACCCCATGCTCATTCTCCGTATGAAAAAGCACAGCAAAGCACTACACAGAATGAGCCCCCTTTCAATCCTTACGCTTCACAAGCACAAAACAATCAGATGCCTCCTCTTAACAATCAGTATACGGTTCCGCCTTTTGAACCACAAAATAAAAAGCCATCTTCTAAAGGCAAAAGGATTGCATTTGCACTTATCGCTGCTTGCTTTGTAATCGCTTTGTTTGTTATGCTTGGTGGTGGCGACAATTCTTCATCCACTATACAAACAACCGACAATGAATCAACCACAATTTCTCAAAGCACAACAACTGCGCTGTCAAATACAGAAGTTGCCACAACACAGCTAAACAATACAGAAACGGTGAACTCTATTTGGGTTGCTGATAAAGTAAGACCGAGTGTTGTTGGTGTTATGACTTATGAAAACGGTCAGCTTTCCGGTGAAGGCTCAGGCGTTCTTTGGGGTCTTGACTCAACAGGAGAATACACTTATGTTGTTACCTGTGCTCATGTTATTGATGCAGACAATGTAACATACGGTATTTTACTTCTTGACGGCACTAATTATGAAGCAGAAATGGTTGCAACAGATGCGAAAACAGATATCGGTGTACTCAAGGTTAAGGCTACAGGTCTTCCTATCGCCGAGCTCGGTGATTCTTCAGCTTTAAGAATAGGTGAACCCGTTTACGCTATAGGCAACCCGGGTGGTTCAGAATACTTCGGTTCTATCACAAACGGTATCGTATCTGCTATCGACAGAAGTATAAACGCAACCTACACTATGACTTGTATTCAACATAATGCAGCTATCAACCCCGGTAATTCAGGCGGCGCTCTTGTTAATACAGCAGGTCAAATAGTTGGTATCAACTCTTCAAAAATTGCAAGTACAGATTATGAGGGTATGGGTTTCGCTGTTCCAATGTCAATTGTAAAACCCGTTGTCGAGGCTTTAATTGAGTACAAATATGTACCTAACAGACCTAAACTCGGAATCGAATATGCCTCTGTAAGCTCCTACCAGCTCTACAGTATTGTAGTTTCCATAAAAGGACTTCCTCAAGGCTCTCTTGTTATTGCAGGTATTTCATCGGACAGCTCACTTGCTGCCACCGATGCCCAAGTCGGCGACCTTATTATTGCAGTAAACGGTCAGGATATGGACGATTCAAGCGTGCTTCTCGACCTTATCGACACAGGTGCCGTTGGCGACACCTTGACACTTACTCTTTGCAGAATTGAAGAAAGAACCTACAAGACAAGTACCTTTGATGTAACAATCACTTTGGTTGAAGATAAAGGTACAGTCGAAGAAGAGACTACTACTGCTCAAGGTGATTACTATTACGGTGGTGCTGAAAGCTTTGAAGATTACTTTGAAAGATATTTCGGTTTCGGCTGGTAAACAACAAGTTATAAGGGGGATGCATAAGCATCCCCTTTCATTTTATTGACAAAAATTAAAAACGACATTATAATTAACACAGCTTTATTTAAGGAGAATGACAATGAAAAAAGTAATGGTAGGTATGAGTGGCGGTGTTGACAGTGCAATGTCTGCTTATCTGCTCAAAACTAACGGATATGATGCCGCAGGCGTAAACTGTAGATTTTTTTCTTCAGAAGATGAATTTTTGGAGAAAAGCTGTTGCAGTCTTGACGACATAGAAGACGCTAAAAGCATTGCCGAAAGACTTTCTATGCCCTTTTATGTTTTTGATTTCAGCAACGAATTTAAGCACTATGTTATCAAAAACTTTGTTGACACCTATGTTGAGGCTGCAACTCCAAACCCCTGCATCGTTTGCAACAGATATTTAAAATTTGGTGAAATGCTGAAGAAAGCAAGAGAGATGGGGTACGATTATATTGCAACAGGCCACTACGCAATAATAGAATACGATGAAAAAACAAACAGATATATACTCAAAAAAGGAAAAGACCTTTCTAAAGACCAGACATACGTGCTTTATTCTTTAACACAAGATCAACTAAAGCACACTATTTTCCCTTTGGGTAATATGACAAAAAAAGAAGTACGAGCCATGGCACAACAGCTGCAGTTTGTCAATGCAAAGAAGCACGACAGCCAAGATATTTGCTTTATTCCGGACGGCAATTACTCTGCTTTTATTGAAAGATATTTAGGCACAAGCTTCCCGTGTGGTAATTTCATTGATGAAAAAGGCAACATACTCGGTACGCACAAGGGTATCATACGCTACACAGTCGGTCAAAGAAGAGGGCTTGAGGTTGCTTTGGGCAAACCGATGTATGTGCTTTCAAAGGATACCGAGAATAACACTGTTACTCTTTGTGAAAACGAAAGTCTTTTTACAAAAGAGCTGTATGCTACAGATTTAAACTTCATTTCGGTTGAAGCTATCACCGCACCGATGCGTGTTAAAGCAAAGGTAAGATACAAGCACACAGAGCAGTGGGCAACTGCCGAAATAAACGACGAGGGCTTGCTTCACGTTATTTTCGACGAACCCCAAAGAGCAATAGCAAAAGGTCAAGCCGTTGTACTTTATGACGACGACAAGGTTGTTGGCGGCGGAACAATAATTTAATACCGAAAAGTTACTACAGCACAAGTACCGCACCCCTGCAAACAAAACATCAAATTTAAAATAAAAGATAATATAACAACA
>CAZNQI010000106.1:0-5989 GCA_964575375.1 uncultured Faecalibacterium sp. | reverse complement strand
GTTACTTTGGTCAATGCAAAATACAACAAAAACGGTGAGCTTACAGAAACACCCGAGCGTACCGGTATTTGGGCTTGGAAGCACCCTCACGAGGACGGCACAACAACCTATACAAAGCTTCAAGGCGAAGTGCGTTTCTTCGATGTTGATTTCGGATACACAGACGAGAAAATCGTTCTTCACAACGTAACTCTTTATGCTGAGCCGGGTCAAAAGGTTGCATTTGTCGGTGCTACAGGCGCAGGTAAAACAACCATAACAAATCTTATCAACCGTTTCTATGATATTGCAGACGGCAAGATTCGTTACGACGGAATCAACATAAACAAAATTAAGAAGTCGGATCTTCGACGCTCACTCGGTATGGTTTTGCAGGACACAAACCTTTTCACAGGTACTGTTATGGAGAACATCCGTTACGGCAACCTTTCGGCAACTGACGAGCAGGTTATAGCTGCTGCAAAGCTCGCTAATGCACACTCGTTCATAAGCCGTTTGCCCGACGGATACAACACTATGCTTACATCAAACGGTGCAAATCTTTCCCAAGGTCAAAGACAGCTTATTTCAATTGCAAGAGCAGCAGTTGCAGACCCTCCGGTTATGATTCTTGACGAAGCTACATCTTCAATTGACACAAGAACCGAAACCCTTGTACAAAGAGGTATGGATGCACTTATGAAAGGCAGAACCGTATTTGTTATTGCGCACCGTCTTTCTACCGTACGAAATTCCGATGTTATTATGGTCCTCGAAAACGGTGTAATTATTGAAAGAGGCTCACACGACAGCCTTATAGATAAAAAAGGAAAATACTATCAGCTTTATACAGGTGCATTTGAGCTTGAATGAGGTTACAAAAAAATAGAGAAGTCGCAGGAAGCTGTGGCTTCTTTGTTGTTTATAATAAAGATGGTGCTTTAATGAGAGGGCGCGAGCAGCGCAGCGTTTTCCCGAAGGGAAAACGTGGGGCGAAGCCCCACTGCTCGCGCGAGGCGCCGAACCGCCCGGGCGATGGAACCCATCGCCCGCTTTTTGCTTTTGTCCAAAAGCAAAAAGGCTCGTGCGACAAGTCGCACGAGCGCGGTTCGGCGCCCCGTTTTTGTGTGCCCGTAGGCACACAAAAACAAAAGGACTGCCCACTAAGCACAGTCCCCGCTACCTCACTTATTCATCTCACAAAGTTTTGTATCATCTCGTCAAGCTTGCTTTCGTACTGCTGTTTACCCACCAAATGCGCTTGTGCATGATCGGCACCCTCTACTAAAAGCAAATACTTATTTTCACTGCCGCAGCTTTCATAAAGCTCGCTTGCCATAAATGACGGCACAAGATTATCTTCGGTGCCGTGAACGAAAAGCATTGGAACACTTGCCTTTTTAACACTTTCTATTGGTAATACACTGTAAAGATCTCGCTTATGATTTATTACATTAGCAGTATTAACCCCCTTAATAAGAGGAACTGCCACTTTTTCACCGACGCCCATACCGGAAAGCTTACTTTTAAACAACGCCTCAACGGTTGTAAAGCCACAATCTGCAACTGTCATTTTAACATTTTTCGGCAAATCATCTTTACCCGACATCATACAAACTATTGCACTGCCCATTGATACACCGTGTAAAACAATTTTTATATCCTCGCCGAAGTTTTCGTTCATATACTGTAGCCAATTCATACAATCTGTAAGCTCGCAAATGCCGAAGGTACAATGCGTACCCTCACTTTCGCCCGAAGCAATGTGGTCAGGAAAAAATACGTTTATACCCTTTGAAAGATAGTATTGAGCAAAACCGCAAAATTCCTTTTTACCATAGCTTCTGTAGCCGTGTGCTCCGAAAACGTAAACATCGCTCGGGGTTTTGCTCCTCATAAGATATCCTGTAAGCTTTTCTCCCTTATCTGTGGTTATGTAGTGCTTTTCATAGCCGTAATCTTCTACCCACTGCAAGTTTCTTTCTAAAATTTCACCGAGATGACTCATATCACAGCCGGAAAGTTTTGAGTTTATCGACGGCGGCAAAATCATTCTTTTATTAAAAAGCAGCTCGTCAATCAAGGTGAGTGTACCGTAGCTCACAGCAGCACCGACCGCTGCAAAGCAAGTAAAATTAAGTAAAGCTTTTGTTTTTTTCTTCATTAGATACACTTCCTCTTTGAACGCACTTTTATTTCTTATATAATTTTACAATTTGATTATCTGCATCAATATCAATATATATGCCGCCTTGTACATCAGACGGTTCCATAGCTCTCATTTTTCTTGACTCATTAGCAAATTGGCTCCACACATCATCGTAAACCAAATCACACCAATCTTTATTAGGAGTTACAACAGAATCTGCAAGCAAAAGCAAATCCTTTTCGTCCAAATGACATTTTTTATGAGTAAGAGAATTAATCATCATAAAAAGTTTAGGTAACGGATCCTTGAGCTTTACAACTCTGTCTCCTACAATTTCGCCCGTTTGCTTATCAGCGAAAATGAAAACAAGCTCCTCTACTACTGCATTTTCGTCGTTCATAAAATCCATACAATGGTAAAGTGTCGGGAACACATCTCCCCAACCGTTACCATCAAACTGAACAGCAAAATTTACGCAAGAAGAAACAAGCATACAAAGATTTATGCTTCCGTTATTAAGAAACTCTTTTTCTTCATCATTAATATTATCCCATCTTACAACAAAAAACACCTTGTTGCCGAACATATATGAATTAACACCCTCAGGCAAAGCAGGACCGCAAATATCCATATAAATTTCACGATCAGGCGCACTGTCGCACCTTGCAGCTAAACATTCTCCTCTTTTAGATGTAGCTGTTTTCCAAACCTTTACATTTGAATACGTACGCTCAAACATTTTCTCCACTCCTAAATCAAAAATATTATTTTTATTATACTCACTAAAACTAACACTGTCAATAAAAAAACTTTAAACCCGAATAAGAATTTTAAAGCTTTTGTATTACTTTTTCTTTCTGTATCTAATGAGAACATACAGAAGTAAAACTAAAAGCATCGGTGCGGCAACAACAGGAGCCACAACCAACGGGTCGATTTGACCCGCCTCGGAAATCACAATAATTTCGGGAGTTTCTTCAACATTGGCAATTCTGTGTCCTCTTACAAGCAGACGATGAGAATCTATGCCGTACGGTGTACAGGTAACAAGCGTACACAGATCCATACCCTCAACAATATTAAGTGCAGATGTATCTTCAGGCTCAACAATTAAAATTTGGTCAACCTGATAAGTTATTGTCTCGTTGAGAAAATGAAGCATAAACACATCACCCTCAACAAGCTCATCAAGATTTGTGAACAGCTTCGCAGAGGGCAAGCCTCTGTGTCCCGAAATCACGCAGTGCGTACTCTCACCGCCTATCGGCAAGCTTGTCCACTGAAGATGTCCCACGGCAATTTGCAAAACCGAATCAGAAACCCCGTGATAAACAGGTAACGAAACATTAATAGTTGGAATTTCTATATATGCCATAACACCCGTACCCGAAATATCAAGTGCATTGTTATACATTTGCAAATCTTCATCTGTAAGAAACTGATTACCTATCTTAGCGCTAACAAGCTCATTGTACTCAATCGCAGTTTTCATAATAGATTCGACTTCATTCTCTTCGAGCACACTTACAGCCTCGGTATAAGTTGCAATAGCTCTTGATTGGTGTCGGCTGTTCCACCAATCACTCACGGACGGATAAAGAAGCATACCGAGTCCGAGTGTAAATATTATAACCAGCAGTATTGTAGTTGCGTGCTTCTTCATCACAAATTCCTTTCTTTTCATCTATACAGCTTGTTGAAGCGTCAAAACTGTTTTGGCGCTTTAACAAGCTAATGGGACTTGTTCGTCCCATTAGCCTAATAAATTAACTTAACTTATGCTTCGCAAGACATTCTCTTTTTTGTTATAAGAAGAATTGCAGCACCGACAACGAGGATAGAACCTACAACATAGAAGATTGTTGTACCGATACCACCTGTTTCAGGAAGAAGACTACCTGCTTTGTTTTCAATTTTAGTTGCAACTGTACCTGTTGCAAGAGTAACTGTAAAATCATCTGCAGGAGTAACCGTAAGCTCTGTAAGCTGCGGATCTGCTGATTCAGCATCGTGAGTTGCTGTTATTGTGAATTCAACGTCATCAGCTTTGTTGTAGCCTGCCGGAACAGTTGTTTCAACAAGCTTATATGTACCGGCATCAAGACCGTTCCATGTGAATGTTGTAACACCGGTGATTTCATCACCAATAGCTTCGCCGTCTTTGTAAAGAGTAAAGCCTGCGCCTTCAAGAGCAGCATCTTTATCGTCAACCTTATCAACAACTAATTTGTATGTAAATATTGTAACCTTATCTTCTTCTGAAGTACCTGTTGTTTCTTCGTCGCCTTTATCTTCATCATAAGGATTGTTGTCGTATTCAATATAAACTGTGTTGGGGTTGCCTGCTGTACCTGTTACAGCGCTTTCGTTAAGTGTTGCATTGTAAGTAAGAACGATTTGTGAATCTGCTGTTACAGCTGCAACAGCCTTAAGGTCAGCACATTCAACATCAAGCTTATTGCCGGCTGCTGTAACCGTAAAAGCACTTGTTATATCTGTTTCGCCAGCCATAACCTTAACAGAGCCTTCGTTATAAGTAAGACCTGCTGACATTTCGTCGTGGAAAGCATACTCATAAGTTGTGAAGCTTTCAAATCTATCAGAAACAGTACCTGTAATTTGGAAATATACAATATCACCTATTGCAAGGTCTGCCGAATCCTGCCATGCTTCTGCTGTGCCGTCAACATCCTTAACCTTCTTTTCAACAGTAGGAACATCTTCCTTTGTTTCTACTGTGATATCTTCCTGACCTGCTGTATCAAGCATAACAAGAGAGTATGTGTCAGCTGCACTGCCAACTGCTGTTTCAGCAATAAGATAATAACCCTGAGCTACATCTGAAAAAACAGAATTTGTTGCTGTAGCATCAGCTGCCATAGATTTAACCTCTGCATATACAGCGTCTGCAAAAGCACGGATTGCTGTTGCATCAAGGCCGTCGATGTACTCAACGATTTCTGTATCAGTTGTTTTACCTGTTACTGTTTGAAGAACAGCTCTGTAGGTCTCGTTAACTGTGTAGGCATAATTTTCGCCTGCATTTGTTGCGTCAAGTAATCTCCAAGCTGAATAAGCCGAATTTTCATGACCCTTCTCAATTGTGATGTTCGTTGCAAATACAGGGATAGCCATAGCGAATACAAGCACTAAAGCAAGTATTACACTGAAAATTTTGTTTGTCTTTTTCATGACTTTTTTCCTTTCTTTTTCCTTTTTCGGGATTTTTTGTTTTATATAATACGAAGTTGTCCTCAAGCCTTTGAGCCTTTTCGCCTCCTTTCCCTGTCTTTTTTATATAAACAGAGCAAACAGACACAGCTCAAGGTTATGAGCAGTCCTCCGATTATATACAAGTAGTTTGTACCTATGCCACCCGTTGCCGGAAGTACATAGCCATAGTTATAAACAATATTCATACCTAACCATTCTTTAGATGTACCGTCTGCAAGAGTTTCGGTAATTGAAATATTGTCGTAAGAGACAGCAATTGTATAAGTGCTGTCGAGCTTCGCATAACCATCTGGAACAACCGTCTCTTTCATATAGTATTTGTGTCCCGACGGGATATTTGTAAAGCTTACCGAACCGTTTTCATCCGATTCAGCCGAATAAGGCCCTATAGCGTGCTCATCGTGTTCAAGAACGTAATTATCGCTGTGGCTAACGTTGTCTGTTACCGCAGTATTGTCGCCATGACACTTATCGCAATTTACATCGTCATGATATAAAGTGAAAACAGCACCACTGACAGGCACATCAAAGCCGTTATATTTTAAAAAGCTAAATTCGGAAAGATATCCGTAAACAGCGGGCTTTGAAAAGCTTACATTTTTAATATCCGAAATTTCCTGAACACCG
>CAZNQI010000105.1:0-6013 GCA_964575375.1 uncultured Faecalibacterium sp. | reverse complement strand
AAGACGCGGTATTCACTATACAGCCTCAAAGATTTTCCTGCCTATTATGAAAAAGATACCTTTCCCGGTATACCACAGATTCTTTGAAAAAGCACTTCAGATGTTCAACTTCAAAAAGAACAGCAAATATCTTATTGACGGTGTAGGACAAAATCTCGAAAAGGGTGCTTTTCCTGCGGAATGGTTTGAGGAGCTTATTGATGTTCAATACGAGGATATGGTCTTCAAAGCACCGAAGGCATACGATGAATATTTGAGACATTGGTATGGCGACAGCTATATGCAGCTTTTACCTCTTTCTTCAAGAAACTCCGGACACGCTCTTTCTCGTTTCGATCTCGGCAAGTATCTTTACAGCGACAATGAAGAACAGCCATTCCATGAGGTTGCTTTGCAGGGTGAGGTTTATGAAAACCCTGTAAGCGACAATGTCGGCACTCAGCACGTTTACGAAAGCTTTTTGGATGAAATTTCGTATATTCAAAATGAAATGAGCGAATACAAATTCAAACCGGGAGCTTTTAATAATTGTGAAATCAATATTATCGGCGACGAACACGCCGTAAGTGCTTATCTTGCAGGATACTATATGTTTGCAAGAACAAAAGCTTCACCTACAGCGATTAATGTTATCCTTGAAGGTGAGTGCAGAAACAAGCATCTTTATGATTGTATACTCGAAGAATACGGATATAATTCCGATTTTAATATGTTTAAGAGTATAGACGATTATTACACCTCAACAAAGGGTGGCAACACAAAGAGAGTTTTCTATTACATTGCTAACTTCCAAAATGCAGAGTATTTGGATGAAAGCTTCGTTCAAAAGAAGAAAAAGAATCTCAAAATCTGGCTTTCAAAAACAAGAAATGCAAAGGATACCTTTGTTTTTGTTCCTTTTTTCAATTTCAGTACACCGTTTGATATGGGTATTGCGGCAGTTTCCGAAAGAGAAGTTGAAGCTGTTGTTAATCATGAAAAGAATTTCCGTCAAGGCAAGCTTCTTATGCAGTTTGAGGATATTTGCAGAAGCTCGTTTACAAAGATGAGAGGACAGCTCAAAATTGTTCGCTTTGACAATGTTTTCGGCCCGTTTGTAAACTGTACGGGTAAGATAGCTTTAGATGAATTTATAGATACTCTTATCAATGAAAACAAAATTATAATGAGATCGAGCGACAGCTTGGTGCATTATACGGGATGTTACATTCGTGAAGCAATTACTGCGTTACACGGTGTTGCCGTAAAAGGTATAAACGGAAATATCTACAATGCGGCTAATTACAATTTCACAATTCACGATATGAAAAATGTTCTCTATGAGGCATTTATCGGCACTAATCCGAAGGTTGAATATATAAACGATGTTGTTGAAATGCCTGAAACAAAGCTCTACGAGTGTCTCAGCAACCTTAAGATTAAAAATATCGGTTGGGCAATACCGATTGATCTGGCTGAAGCTGTGCAAAGAACCGCTTTCTCGAAATTGGATATGACAGGAAACGAAGAAATCTTTGAAAGAATTTATGAGGGCAAGCTTCAAAAAATCAGAGATTTGGAATTGGAAATCGTAAAACACGTGGATAAAATCTGTAAGGATAACAATATTGAATACTTCCTTACAGGCTCATCTCTTTTGGGCGCAGCAAGAAACGGTCGTTTTGTGCCTTGGGAGGATACTGTTGATATCGGTATGCTTAGAGAGGATTACGAGAAGTTTGTTGCTGTTTGTCCGAAAGCACTTTCGCCAAAGCTTAAATATCAGTCGTTCAGAAATCAATCAACCATAAGATTTGTTTACGACAGAATTAAGCTTAAGGATACAAGCCTCAGCAGTTCAACCTTAAACAGCAATTCCCGTTCACTTGATAACGGTGTGTTTGTAAAAATCTATGTTTACGATAAGACAGCCAACGCTCAAAAGGCTCAAGAGCTTCATAATAAATGGGTACTAACGCTCAGAAGAATTATCAAGGTTTATCAAATGAAAAAAGCACAGCCCGGTCCTCACTACAGAGTAACGAAGCTTGCTTTACCGTTCATTAAGCTTTTGCCGATTAAATTCTACAGCAGTTTGCTTGATTCTGCACTCAAAAAGTACGACAATAAGAACGACAGTGAATATCTTATTGACGGTGTTGGTGAAAATCTTATCAAGGGTGCATTCCCGCTTGTATGGTTTAAACAGCTTACAAATATTACTTTTGAGGGTATGACTTTTAAAGCACCCAAGCATTATGCTGAGTATCTCAGAAAGATATACGGCAAAAACTATAACGCAATAACTCCTGCCGCAAAAAGACAATCAGGCAGAGCAATTTTGCAGGTTGACCTTGGCGACTATTTGTTTGACGAAACGGCGCAGGTAAGCGAAAGAAAGCTCAGCACTAAGGGTGAGCTTTACGACGAAACGCTAAATAAATAAAATTAAGCACTCAAAAAAAACGGTGGCACAGCATTTACTGTGTCGCCGTTTGCGTTATCGGACTGACTTTTTTAAAAAAGACAGCGTGCCGATAAGTAATTCTTCGACACGCTGAAATTACATATTATTTTGTACCGAAAATTCTGTCGCCTGCATCACCGAGACCGGGGAGTATATATCCGTTTTCGTTGAGCTTTTCATCAAGTGCAGCACAGAAAACGGGAACGTCGGGGTGAGCTGTTGTGAAAGCTTCAATTCCCTCCGGTGCGGCAATAATGCCCATAAAACGAATTGAACGAGGAGAGCGAAGCTTGATTTGAGACACAGCATCAATAGCAGAGCCGCCCGTTGCAAGCATAGGGTCAACAACAATAACATCTCTTTCGGAAATGTCCTTTGGTAATTTGCAGTAGTATTCAACCGGCTTCAGGGTTTCTTCGTCACGGTAAAGACCTATATGACCGATTCTCACTGACGGAATAAGAGAGCAAACTGCGTCAACCATACCGAGACCTGCACGAAGGATAGGTACAACAGCAAGCTTTTTGCCGCTTATATGCTTTGCAGTTGTTTTGCAAAGCGGAGTTTCAATTTCAATGTCTTCAAGAGGTAAATCTCTTGTAGCTTCATAGCACATAAGCGTTGCAATTTCGGAAACCAAAGCTCTGAAATCCTTTGAGCTTGTGTTCTTGTCTCTTAAAATGGAAAGCTTGTGCTGAATAAGAGGATGGTCGAATATAGTAACATTGTCGTTCATATTTATCTTCCTTTCGATTTTAGTTTACATAAATATTATACACCTATGTTTTAATAAATCAAGATATTTTTTTGTAATGAATAAAAATGTTTTTACCTGTATTGATTAAAGCTTTGTTTTGTGATAGAATTTAAAAAAATGTTTGGAGACTGATAATGAAACAAGTAACAATATACACAGACGGAGCCTGTTCGGGTAACCCGGGAGCAGGTGGTTGGGGCACTATACTCGACTATATGGGCAAAAGGAAAGAGCTTAGTGGAGGACAGGCACTCACAACAAACAATAAAATGGAGCTTACTGCTGTTATCGAAGGCTTAAAAGCACTCAAAGAGCCGTGTAAGGTAACCGTTGTTACCGATTCTCAATATGTAGCAAACGGAATTAATCTCGGCTGGGCAAGGTCTTGGAAGGAAAACGGCTGGAGAAAAAAGGATAAAAAGCCTGCTTTAAATTCAGAGCTTTGGGATGAGCTTTTGAGTCTTATTGATAAACACGATGTTACAATCGAGTGGATAAAGGGGCACGCAGGACATAAAGAAAACGAGCGATGCGATGCTTTGGCTGTTGCGGAAAGCTTGAAGTTTTCTGCAAAATAAAAAAATGTAATCTTTTTTGTTTTTATATTTACACAGCACATATTTTGTGTTAAACTGTAGTAAATTATTAAAAAAAATTATTTTTTTAAGGAGTTAATAAAGTATGAAAGCTAAAATTACACTTGCGGGCGAGCTTAAAATAGGTGAAATCGACAGAAGAATGTTCGGTTCTTTTATTGAGCATTTAGGCAGAGCCGTTTACGGTGGTATATATGAACCCGGTCATCCCTTGGCAGACGAGGACGGTTTCAGAACAGACGTAATTAAAATGATAAACGAGCTTGATGTGCCTGTTGTTCGTTATCCGGGCGGTAATTTCGTTTCGGGTTATGATTGGGAGGACGGCGTAGGCCCTGTTGAAAAAAGACCTGCAAGACTTGAGCTTGCGTGGGGTGTTACCGAGCCTAACAAATTCGGCACAAACGAGTTTATGAAGTGGTGTAAGAAAGCAAAAACATCACCGATGATGGCTGTAAATCTCGGAACAAGAGGAGCTGATGAAGCAAGAGCTTTGGTTGAATACTGCAACCACAAAAGCGGCTCAAAGTATTCGGATATGAGAATTGCTCACGGCTATAAAGAGCCTTGGAACGCAAAGCTTTGGTGTCTCGGTAATGAAATGGACGGCCCTTGGCAGATGTGTGCAAAGACAGCGTATGAATACGGACGAGTAGCAAACGAAGCTTCAAAGCTTATGAAGTGGGTCGATTCCTCTATTGAAACAGTGCTTTGCGGCAGTGCAAGCCGTGGAATGAGCACCTTTGGCGAATGGGAGCAGACAACGCTTGAGCTCGCTTACGATAATGTTGACTATGTTTCACTTCATCAATACTACGGAAATCACAGCAAGGATACAGCGTCCTTCCTTGCAAAAAGCTTGGAGCTTGATGATTTTATATACAGCGTAATTTGCGTTTGCGACTATGTTAAGGCAAAGAAGCGCACAAAGAAGCAAATCAATTTAAGCTTCGACGAATGGAATGTTTGGTACCACTCAAACGGCGCACCGATAGAAAGATGGTCGATTGCACCGAATCAGCTTGAGGATATTTATAATTTTGAAGATGCTTTGGTTGTGGCTTGTATGCTTATAACTCTTCTTCGCCACGCAGACAGGGTTAAAATCGCTTGTCTTGCACAGCTTGTAAATGTTATTGCACCTATCTTCACAAAAACAGGTGGCGGTGCTTTCCGTCAAACTATTTTCTATCCGTTCAAGGAAATGTCGAAGTACGCAAGAGGTAACGCAATTAAACCGATTATCGATTGCCCGAAGTACGACTGTAAGGAATTTACGGACGTACCGTATCTCGAAAGCGTTGCATCGTACGACGAAGAAAACGAAGAGATTGCACTTTTCTGCGTAAACCGTTCTATGGACGAGGAAATGCAGCTTGATATCTCACTTTTAGGCTTTGAGGGCTATAAAGCTGTTTCCTTTGATTCAATGGATGGCTATAACGTTTTGCAGGAAAACACATTTGATAAGGAAACTGTAACAATGCACAGTAATGCTGTTCCTGCAGGAGACGATAAGGCAACAACAGCAGTTCTTCGCCCTCTTTCGTTCAATGTTATAAGATTTAAGAAAACAAAATAATAAAATCGGCTGTGAGATGTCCTTATGTCTCACAGCTTGATGCTTTTAAGATTAAATTAAACAGAAAATTTTAAAATACATATATAACAAAAGTATTATATTTAACATATTTTGCTTGAAATAATGCTCGTTGTGTGTTAATATAAAACATAAGTAAAATTATTTAAATTTACAGGATTATATAAATTATAGGAGTGATATTATGAAATGTAGTTTTTGCGGAAACGAACTTGAAAACGGTGCTGAGCTTTGCCCTAATTGCGGCACAATTATCAGCTTGGGAGAAAACAATACCGAGGAAGTGATTGAAGAGCCTGTTCAAAGCGTTGAAAATGTATTCAAAGCAAATGTTCAACAAACCGAAGCTTACGATACCGAAGAAGCAACAGAAGAAATCGCAGAGGCTGAAATTGCAGAGGACAGTACTCAAGCAGAAGAAAGTGTTGATTTATATTCAAACAGCGCACCTCAAAGCGATGAGGAAGAGGAAACACAGGCTGTTGAGACCGACGAGACTGACGAGACAACTGTTGAAGACACTGCAGCAGACGATGCACTCGAAATCAGAGTTCCTGACAGCGAGATAATTTACCCTGAATATGAAGCATATATGAAGAAGAAAAATGCACAAG
>CAZNQI010000104.1:0-6025 GCA_964575375.1 uncultured Faecalibacterium sp. | reverse complement strand
ATAATGGTAAAAGCTTATGAAACTTTCAGTTTGTTAGAGCAACAAATTCCAATTTATCTGTTTGTTGCCGTTTTGAGCTGCAAACACAAAAACCGACAAGCTTCGACTTGTCGATTTTTTATACCTCTGTGTCGCTTCTCGACATATCACCTTTCAGGAGCGACAAGAAGCTAAAAGCCACACATAACCTTATTTACATAGATGTTCTATTCTTAACTATAAACACATAAGGAGTTTTTTACAGCTGCTTTTTTTCTTTGCTTATGTTAATTAATGAATATTAACACCTTCTCTTTTCGTTGACAAAAGCTTACATAATTGCTAAAATTTAAATATATTGATTTTTGAAACCTTGAGGTGAATTATATGAATGATATCAATGTTAAAATTATTTCATCTTTAGAGAAAATATACGACAGCGACACTATGCCCGAAAAACAGCTTTCGCATTTTTCCATTTTGAAAGACGAGAAAAAGTCGTTTCAGGTCGCAATAGAATCTTCGTATGAGACAGACGCTTTTTTCACAATAGAAAGCGACTTAAAAAATATCCGTACATATATTGTAAAGCACGTCAAATCCGACTTGCCGATGACAAAAACGGGTGCAGATGATTACTTCCGTTTCAGCGAAAGCGGATACTACCCCGATTTGCTGTTGCCCTGCGATACAAGCATTCATTTAAAAAAGGGTGTAACCGTTCTTTGGGTCGAGATTGACGGGGATGATAATGCCGTCGGCAACCACACGATAGAGGTATCTGTCGAGGACAAAGCCGTCAGCGTACAGGTCGAAATTATCGACGCCGAGCTTGACTTCAAGGACTTTATTTACACCGGCTGGTTCCATACCGATTGCCTTATGTCGTACTACGGCTTTGAAGCGTTTTCCGAGCAGTACTGGCGTGTTACCGAAAGCTTTCTTAAATGCGCTCGTGAGTACGGTATGAACTGTGTGCTGACACCGATATTCACTCCCCCTCTTGACACCGAGCAGGGCAAGGAAAGACCAACAGTACAGCTCGTTGATGTTGCACTTTCAAACGGCGAATACACTTTCGGTTTTGACAAGCTCACACAATGGATAGAAATGGCACACAGATGCGGCGTAGAATATTTTGAGCTTTCGCATTTTTACACTCAATGGGGCGCAGGTTATACACCTAAAATTATGGCAAATGTTGACGGCGAGTACAAGCGCATTTTCGGTTGGGAAACAAAGGCCGATTCAAAGCAGTACAAGGAATTTCTCAAGTGCTTTTCAGACGAGCTTAAAAGGTATTTTGAAGAAAACGGTCTCAAAGACAAGGTGATTATACACGTTAGCGACGAACCCGGCTTCGCTGTTATTTTACCCTACGCAAAAGCTTCAAGATACATTCACAGCCTTTTCAAGGGCTACAAAATTGTCGATGCTTTGTCTGACTATTGGTTCTATAGGCTGAAAATCGTTTCAAATCCTATACCGTCAAGCGACCATATTCACAAGTTCCTCGGTAAAGCAGACAATCTTTGGACATATTATTGCAGTGGGCAAAAAAACCACTTTGTTTCAAACAGATTTTTCTGCAACAGCTCTTTAAGAACAAGAGTTCTCGGCTATCAGCTTTTCAAATTTGATATTAAAGGCTTTTTGCAGTGGGGCTACAACTTCTATTACACCCAGCTTTCAAGAGAGCTTGTAAACCCGTTCGAGGTTACCGATGCAGGCGGAAAATTCCCTTCGGGCGACAGCTTTGTTGTATACCCTGCCAAGGACGGTACGCCGTACCATTCAATAAGGCTAAAGGTTTTCTTTGATGCCTTGCAGGATATGGCAGCTTTAAACACCTTGCAAAAGCTGACGGACAAAAAGACCTGCCTTGACATTATAGAAGAAAACGGCAAGCATAATCTCACCTTCAGAGATTATCCTCATTCTGACGATTGGCTTATTGAAACGAGGGAAAAAATCAATATGCTTATCAAATCAAAAATATAACACAACTATTTAGCTTTTGTATTTTTGTTTATACCTGAAAGGGGCAGTAACAATAAAGTTGCTGCCCCTTTTACAGTTAAGCTTTAATTCTTAATAATAATAAAATCTGTATGTTTTATATTTTCAAACAAAGAAAAGTATGCTAATATCTAATTAAACACACGAAAGGACTGATTGTTATGTCAATTATCAAACGATTAACTGCGATTATAGTATCGCTCGTTATGTCAATTTCAGCATTTTTTGGCATTTGCAGTGAAAAGGACAATGTAAGCAGGGAAAATTGGAACACCGATTACACCTATGTTTTTGTTCACGGTCTTATGGGCTGGGGCGAATATGATACAGTGTATAACCTTATGCCGTATTGGGGTATGTTCGGTGGCGACTTGATAGCATTTCTTAACAATAAAGGTATAGACAGTGTTGCAGCGTCTGTTTCTGCAACAAAAAGTGCCTGGGACAGAGCGTGCGAGCTTTATGCACAGCTTACAGGTACTGTTACCGACTACGGCAAGGCTCACAGTGAGCAGTGTGGTCACGAAAGATACGGTACAGATTATACAGATAGGGCTTTAATTGAAAGCTGGAGTGAAAAGGACAAAATTAATCTTCTCGGCCACTCTTTCGGCGGTGCTACGGTGCGTATGCTTTGTCATCTTATGGCAAAGGGTAGTACTGAGGAAATGAACGCCACGGAAAGCGATGACATTTCCGGCCTTTTTACAGGCGGTAAGGAGAATTGGATCTACTCCGTAACAGCACTCGCTGCTCCTCACAACGGTACATCTGCCTACGAGGGCTCCGACGAAGACGAACAAGAGCAGCCCGTCGAATACGATACTGCCGCATACGATATGCATATCGACAATGCGCTCTCTCTCAACGAAAAGCTCACTATCAGCAGCAATACATATTACTTTTCAATTCCTTGCAGTATGACAAAGGAAAACGAGAACGGCACACACTCCCCTATTGAAGAAAATATGGAAAGCATTTTCGTTTCGAGCAGCGAAGCAATAGGTGCTTACACAGGTGTTACAAAGGGTGGCTATGTTATCGACAAGACGTGGCTTGAAAACGACGGTCTTGTTAACACAATTTCAGCTACTGCGCCGTTCAGCGACCCATCGACACCTTTCGATAAAGACAATGTTGAAAAGGGTATCTGGAACGTATTCCCCACATACGAGGGCGACCATATGTCGCTTCAGGGCGGACTTTTCAAAACAAACAACATAAAAGATTTCTATGTAAACTATATTTCGATGATAAATTCACTTTGATATTTGCTGTAGAGAAAATTTTTCAGCCGACAAGCAAAAGCTTGTCGGCTGATTTGTTATATAAACTTACACATCATTTGAAACGATATCCTCAAACGTCTCTCTCTTAACAGCAACGCTGTCCTTGCCGTCATAAAGCATTACAACTGCAGGGCGTGGTATACGGTTATAGTTTGAAGCCATGGAGTAGTTGTATGCGCCCGTTGTACACACAGCGATTATATCACCGCGTTTCGGCTTCGGCATTGTAATATTCGGTTGAATTATATCTCCGCTTTCACAGCAGCGACCCACAACATCACAAACAAAGTCAGCCTTTTCGTTCATTCTGTTTGCAAGAAGAACTGTGTACAAAGAGCCGTAAAGAGCAAAGCGTGGGTTGTCTGTCATACCGCCGTCAACAGAGACATAGTTTTTATATCCGGTTATCTCTTTCATAGCGCCAACGCTGTAAAGGGTCATGCCTGCATCTGCAACAATACTTCTGCCCGGCTCCATAAGCACCCTTGGCATCGGAATGTTAAGCTTTTCGGCTGTTGCTTTAATGTGATTTGAAAGTGAAGCAATATTCTTTTCGATATCCATATAAGCGTCGCTTTGAGTATATCTTACACCGAAGCCGCCGCCCATATTAAGCACGCTTGCCTTAACAGCGTACTCGTGATACATCTTAGCGTAAAACTCGAGCATTATTGTTGCCGCATCAAGATACACACTGCCTTCCTCGTCGAACACCTGCGAGCCTACATGGCAATGGTAGCCCATAATCTCAATATTTTCAAGCTTTTTAGCTTCCGAAACGAACTTTTCAGCCTGACCGGTTTCGATTGCAACACCGAACTTCGAGTCGACCTTACCCGTTGCAACAGCAGAGTAGGTGTGAGGGTCGATACCGGGAGTAAGACGAATTATAATCTTTTGCTTTATCTGTCTTTGCTTTGCAAGGGTGTCAATCGCCCAAAGCTCCTCAAGGTTATCCACCATAAAGTAGCCTACACCGCAGTCCATAGCAAAGCTAATGTCGGAATCGGTCTTATTATTTCCGTGGAAGAAAGAGTTTTCCATAGGAAAGCCTGCGTGAAATGCAGTATAGACTTCACCGGGCGACACAAGGTCAATGCCCATGCTCTCGTCTTTCATAATTTTGTAAATATGCTTAAAGCAAGCGGCCTTACCTGCGTAAATCGGAAAGCTATCCTCACCGAAATGCTTTTTCATTGCGCTTTTATATACACGGCAATTATAGCGAATACGGTTTTCATCCATAACGTACAAGGGTGTACCGTACTTCTTCGCAAGCGAAACCGTATCCACTCCCGAAAAGGTGAGATTACCCTCGTTATTAACAGCAATATTTTCACATATCATAATTTTTACATTCTTTCTAAAATTTATTTTTACAGCATACGAGCAATAATTTCTTCTCTTGAAGACATAGACAAATCGGCGGGTGCAACATCAAAAACGCTCTTGCAGCCGAAATCTCCACGCTTTGACATACGGTATACAGCTCTTGCAAAGCAAGCGAGAACACTACCCGTAAATTCGGGGTTAGAATCAAGCGTGAGCTTATATTCTATAACCTGCTTGTGGCTGTCGCCTGTGCCTGTACGGCCGGTTCTTATAACATTACCGCCGTGAGGAAGCTCGCTGTGCTTTTGTTTCATTTCTTCCATCGAAATAAAGGTAACAGTTGTGTCGTACGGCTCAAAATATGCAGGCATATTAACAATTTCACTGCGTATTCTGTCTTCGTCAGCACCATCCTCAATTACAACGAAGCATTCTCTTTTGTGCTTTTGTCTTGCAGTAAGCTCGGGTGCTTCACCGTTTCGTACCATAGTGAGTGCTTCTTCAACGGGTACCGTGTACTGTCTTGCATCCACAACACCCTCTATTCTGCGAATTGCGTCCGAATGGCCTTGTGAGACGCCCTTACCCCAGAAGGTATAGTCGTTACCGTTAGGAAGTATACACTCGGCATACAAACGGTTAAGAGAAAACATACCCGGGTCCCAGCCACAGGAAATGAGTGCAGTTGTTTTGTTTTCTGTAGCTTCTTTATCAACATTACTGAAATGAACGGGAATTGAAGAATGGTTATCGTAGGAGTCAACCACATTAAAGTGCTTTGCAAGACTCGGTGTCATTTCCGGCAAATCGGTTGCACTGCCGCCACACAAAACAAGCACATCTATTTCATCTTTCCAGTTCAAAATATCATCGGCTGAAACAACGGGAACGTTTTCCGTTGCAATTTTGAGCGTTTCGGGACTTCTTCTTGTGAAAACAGCAACAAGCTCCATATCGCTGTTTCTTTTAACAGCGTCCTCAACACCTCTGCCGAGGTTACCGTAACCGTAAATACCTATTTTCATAAAAACATCTCCTTGTATTGAAGGTACAACATTAAATACTGAATTTATAGCTTATCATAACATATCTTGTTTTTCAATTCAACTGATAGCGTTAACAAAATTGAAAAAATTTTAACAGGACTTGATGGTTAATATGCAAAATTGAGCAGAGAGTAGAAAGTAGGAAGTAGTTAAACATTCATCCTTGCTACTTTCTACTCCCTACTTAAATCACCACGTTATATCATAAATTTTCATTTCATTGAGAAGTCTTGCCGAACCTTTAATGTCTGCTGTAAACACCTTTATATCTGCCGAAATATCGATTACGATATGGTGTGTTATCGAAAGCACCTCATCGGTTTCAGGGTTGTAGATACAAGAGAACTCACAATCACGGTA
>CAZNQI010000103.1:0-6057 GCA_964575375.1 uncultured Faecalibacterium sp. | reverse complement strand
CGAAGTAGTTGTGGTTTTGATACCTTAATTCTATTTCAGTTTGTGTAGCGACAATCGGAGTTTGCGTTTTCGGTGCGTCCACTTCGGTTGGCGCACTTTTTTATTTTCACCGAAAAAAAATAAATAGGAGGTGAAAATATGGCAAGATGTCCATACCTTGATTATGAATCAACCGGACTTTGGCACTCACAAGGACATTATCTTTGTAAACTTTGCAACAGATGTATTCCTGAAAATGAAGTTAAGAATAAATGCAAAGTTGATTACGGCGAATATTATAAAGATTGTCCGATTTATAAAAACAGATAAAAGGAGTGTAAATAATGGGTTTATTTGATTTATTTAAAAAGAAGACTCTCCCACTCGAAATTGTTGTAGCAGCAGACAAGGGAGACCCTGCAGCCAAAAGACGTTTACAACAAGCTTTTGATAACGGAATGACTCAAGAAGAACATGATCGACTTCGTTGGCAAGCGTATGGTATCGCCGCAAATAAGGGAGATGCTCATGCACAATATTGGTTAGGCTTGTTATACTCTGTTGACGAGCGCGATGCAAAGCGTGCAGTTTATTGGTATGAGCTCGCCGCCGAACAAGGCAATGTTGAAGCAATGAAAGATTTAGCTCATGGCTATGGTGAATATGTAAACGAACGCAATTTAGACTATGGACCTGTACCCCTTGGGTTCAATGAGAATATGGCTATTTATTGGTTAAAGAAGGCAGCATCTTTAGGCGATGAAAAAGCAAAAGAAAATTTAGCCACATTTTATGATATCTATTATTAATCTAAATCTTATTTCACCCGAAATAGAAAGGAGACAAAAATATGGCTAAATACGAAGTAACCGTTACCGAAGTAGGTGGTGGATGCGGTGGATGTTTAGGTGGGCTTCTTTTGTTCGGTGGTTTCCTTTGGCTTGGAAACGCAATAATGGATGACGGTGGTTTATGGGTGATGGATATTTTAACAAACCCTTTGGTAGCTGTTCCGTTAATAATATTTATTGGAATACCTCTTCTGATTTTTATTGTTATGTTCATTTTATCGATAAAAAAATAATAATTTTCAATTATTTGCTTTTGTTTCTGCACTAATGAACAGCCACGGCACTGCGCCGAACCGTGCGCGTGCGACTTCTCGCACGCGTCTTTTTGCCTTTGGCAAAAAGCAGGCGATGGTGCCCATCGCCTGACGGTTCGGCGCAGCAGTGTCGTAAACGCCCAAATTTTCCACATTATAACAAAGCTAAATCTATGCAAAAAAAGCCACAGGAGTTTTTCCCGTGGCTAAAATTTTAAATTTTTTCACCTTACTGCTTTGCTCCGGCATCAAACATTTCCAGAGCCTTTACACTTGCTGCAAAGCAATCTGCAAGACAAGAAGCGTTAAGTGCATCAGGTGTATCAAGTCTTGTGTGGTAGAAATCAGGAAGTGCGTGATTAAGAGCTGTGATACCTGTTGAACGCATACCGGCTTGAGCAAAAGCTGCCGAGTCTGTTGCACCACCGAGAGGCGGAACCATACCCTTACCGCAAGGAATACCGAGAGACTCACAAGCCTCGAAGAACAAATCTCCCACATCCTTATCAGCCTTTACCGTACCGTTAAGATCTCTGTAGTTTACGCTGAGATGTTCACTTTGTGTAATGGTATCATAAGAGAAAACAAACGTAGGAACATCCTCCATTTCTTCCTTGTGCTTTTTACACCAAGCCTTAGCTCCTCGAAGACCTGCTTCTTCAGAGCCTGTTAGAACAACGCCGATCTCTGTGTTTTCAAACTCAATACCCTCATCCTTAAGCGCTTTAAGAATGGCTAAGCCTATATAACAGCCTGTAAGATTATCGTTGGCACCGTCAACAATTCTCTTGCTGTTCCACATAAAGTAAAGACCGAACCAGAAAGGCACAAATATAAGTGCTGCAAGACCGAACTTATTTGCGAGTAACATATCGGAAAATGCACCTGCAATTTTTGCAATAGCAATGGCAAGCACATAGAACGCACCAATAAAGCTAACTATCATATGAATATCAAAGCCGAGATATGTAAACTTGTATTTGAAAGGCCATTCCCACGCAGCGTCGGGATGACCGTTGAAGATAATTCTGCGCTTAACTTCACCCGTAGGCTTTTTAAAGCCGTGTACATTGTGTCCCGTCTTTTCTTTAAACACCTTGTCAACAGTCTTTTTGTAAAGACCAAACTGAAGAACGCAAAGAAGTAAACCGAAAAAGATAAAAATAATTGTAAATACAGGATTCAGGAAATATGCCGCAAGGGCCATAAAGCATAATGTAATGGTAAAATAAATCCAGCCGTAAAATGAGCCCGGGTTTTCCTTGTAAGAATCAACCTCAACTCTTTCACAGCCAAAGTCCTTCATAAGCTCGCCCATATATTCGCAAGCTTGCTTTTCACCCTCTGAACCGGGGGCACGCTTCGGAAGGTTGTTGCAGATGTGTGTAATTTCATCGACCATATACTGTGCATACTTGTCTTTGTTTTCGATAATTGTTTTCAAACTCATAATACTTCCTCCATTTTTTATCTGTTTATAATAATTTAACATAATATGAACAAGCAAAAGTTAATAAATTGTTAACACTGTATAAAAACTGCTTAAAACAGTAAAAACACGTCGCTGTTATCAGCACCAAATTTCTCTTTTCCCATAAACTGATAATGAACTAAATTTTGGAGGTTTTCTGCTATGTCAACGCACATTTCCACCTTTTTGGGCGCAAATACCCCGCAAGGCTTCGTATCATTCTTCGACGAAATGTATAACCCCTACAAGGATAGCCGAATGTTCATTATAAAAGGTGGCCCCGGCACCGGAAAATCCACCTTAATGAAAAAGCTTTATGAATTATGCAAGGAAAAAGATATTGACACCGAGCGCATTTACTGCTCGAGCGACCCCGACAGCTTAGACGGCATCATCATAAACAGCTTAAACCTTGCTGTCGCAGACGGTACTTCTCCCCACGTAATCGAACCGAAGTTTCCCGGTGCTTCGGAAAATATTATTAATACAGGAGATTTTTGGGATAAAGCCACGCTTTACGAAAAGCGACACGAAATTCGCTCCTTGAGCTTAGAAAATTCCCTTTTTCACAGAAGAAGTGCAAGATATCTCGCTGCTGCGGGCAACATAAACGACGAAAATATACGAATCTGCTCTAATTATATCGACATCGAAAAAATACGCTCCTTTGCATTTCGCTTTTGTAAAAGAGAAATGCCTAACAAGAAAGCAGGCGCAGTAGGTAAGAGATACAAACGCTTCATCAGCGCAATTTCCCCTAAAGGTAAAATATTTTCAGACAGCACCATAACCTCTCTTTGCACACGAGTTATCGGCATTGAGGATGAATTCAGTAATGCTTCGTGTATACTTTGCAATATGATAGGCGACACGGCAATAAAGAACGGCTACGATTGCATTTTCTGCCACTGTCCGTTAAAGCCTCACGGTGAATGTGAGCATATAATTATACCCGAAATCGGACTTTGTCTTATAACAATAAAAAAAGCTCACAACACAAATATTCTTTGCGACAGAATTATACACGCTTCAAGATTTATACGAAGCGAAATTTCCAATCATCTTTCCATTCTTAAATTTAATCGAAAGCTTACATCATCTTTGGTTGACGAGGCAATAACTCATCTGAAGGAAGCGAAACTAACCCACGATAAGCTCGAAAAAATATATGTAGATGCAATGAATTTTCAAAAGCTCAGTGAATATGTTGACGCTCTCATTCTCGACACTTTTACTATATAACGAAAAAAGCAAGTCAAGCCGGAATTCGACTTGACTTGCTGATTTAATTTAAACCTTTAACCTAAAAGTCCCTCTAAAGAAAGTGAAAATTCACCCTTTAAAAGCTTTGAAAGGAAATTGAACAACGCAGTCATAAAACGGATAATTACAGAAAATCTTTCCTCACCACTACCCTTTGCCGGTTCTTGAGGGTCAAGACCCGTAACGGGACTTATTTCTTCAGTTTCTACGTCATATTGCATATACTGCGGATAACATTCGTCGTCAAACACTGTCATTTCACCCTTGGAGTCAACAAGCATTCCTATAAATTCATTTGCAGTATATGGGAATTCTGTGTGATAAACGTCTTTGATAAACCATGTGTTATCGGGATAAAGGCAGGTTGAAGCGTCGATTTTATGGTCAGGTGAAAGATATCTTGTATCTGCAAGTGAATTTATATAGTCTGCAGAAAGAACCTCACCTGTTTTAGCGCAGGTTGCACCGAACGAAAGTTGCTTTGTTGAAGCAACATTGTCGCCGAGGTCAGAAGCGTTTGCATAAACGGGAATGTTCGGAATATTGTATTTAGCGATTACGGATATACCCATACCGTTTTCCTTAAGTCTGTTCATAACTTCTCTTGCCGTGCATTGAACGCCGTAGTGGTATTCGTCAATAAGCTCAATAAACTGAGCGTACTGTTCTTCTCTACCCTTGAACATTATCTTCTTTGCATCTTCATAATATTCATCGGATACCATTGACCAATAAGACGGGAATGAAGCATAAGAAGCCAGACCGAGTCTCGGAACGAGGTTATCCTTAACATTATCAACAATTGCTTGAAGTGCATCAGTACCAAGACCCAAAACCTTTGCATAATTGAGCAAATCAACAAGAGTAATGATGAAAGACTCTAAAACAGGGTCTTCCAAATCTACCATATCAGTCATTGCATATTCAACAAATCTGTCAACATCGTCTGAATTAATATCTATCTTACCTGCAAACAAAGAACCGATAACGTCAACGCCCTCTGTTGATGTAACATACAAAATAACGTTTGAAACATTTTCGATTGCGTGCTGTTCGTACTTTGCAAGATATGCAGAGATAACATTACCGCCGAGGCAACGGCCGAGAAGTGCAACCTTTTTACCCGTTACGGCAACAACTCTGTCGATATAATCCTTGAGCTCGTCTGCAACCTCTAAGGGAGACACTCTAAAATCATAACCGAAGTCGTAGTCAAAAGTGTTATATACACCGTCGTAATTCGGGTTAATCCACTCTGTAGCCATATTCTTACCGTCGCCCGAGCCGTCGGTTACTCTACCTGTTTCACCGAGAACGAACTTCTCGAAAATAGGTGCATAAGCGTTGTAAAGCTCATCGCAGTAGGCATCATAATCGTCTGTAAGAAGACCCTTTGCGAGTTGTTCAAGGCAAGGCTTTAAAGCGTTTGAAAAAACCTCTCCGATGTCAGTACCACTGGGATAAATTCTTGTGCTTTCGTCATCCGAGCTGTCGCTTGCGTAAAGATGTTTGCCTGCGCCTCTTACATAGATAAGCGGATTTTCCATATCAGCCTCATCTGCTGCAAAAGCAGGACAAGACAGCGAAAAAATCATTAAAAGTGCTAAAAGTAAAGAAACAACCTTTTTCATTTGTTTTCCTCCGAAAATTATTTTAAAATTTTACCAATTTATATAATATCATTTTAGCACTCAAAAAGTCAATCTAATTAAGCAAAAAGGGCAACCTTTCGGTCGCCCTAAATTGATTTTTACTTATTCAGCGTCTGGAGCATAGAGTGCCTTGAGTCTGAGAAGATGTGCATACTTGTCTTTTGCAACAGCTTCACTCTTAGCAAAGAGCTTTTCTGCTCTTTCAGGGAATTCACGCATAAGTCTTGTGTAACGTGCTTCATTCTTGATGAATGCCTGGTAGTCGCCTGTCGGTTCCTTAGAATCGAGTGTGAACGGATTCTTACCCTCTGCCTTAAGAGCAGGATTGTAACGGAAGAGGTTCTAGTAGCCGCAAGCTACAGCCTTCTTCATTTCGTCCTGACAGTTGATCATACCACCCTTGATTGAGTGCATTTCACAAGGTGAGTAACCGATGATGAGTGATGGACCGTCGTATGCTTCAGCTTCTTGGATAGCCTTAAGTGTCTGAGGCATGCTTGCACCCATAGCGATTTGTGCAACGTATACATAACCGTAGCTGATTGCGATTTCGGAAAGGCTCTTCTTGTTGATTTCCTTACCTGCAG
>CAZNQI010000102.1:2770-6076 GCA_964575375.1 uncultured Faecalibacterium sp. | reverse complement strand
AATCCGGAAAAGGATTTATAAACAAGCCTATAAAGGGTGAGCTTGTAATATTAAAGACTGATAAGGATAACGGTGAACCTATTGAAGGTGTAGGTTTCAGAGTAAAGGATGCAAAGGGTAATATAGTTGCAGAGGATTATACAAATGCAGAGGGTATTGTTAAATTCACTCTTCGTTACGGCAAATATACCTATGAAGAATTCAAGACTCCGTATGACTATAAAGCAGACAGCACTGTTTATGAATGTGAAATCACTGATAACGGTATGATGGTTTATGCCGAGGTTAAGAATGAAAAAATACCTGTACCTACTGCACCGAAAACAGGAGATAACACTAAAATAGGATTTTGGTTAGGTCTTGCTGCCGTAGCCCTCGGCGGTCTTATTGCCTGCGGAATTATTAAGTTAAAGAATAAAAACGGCAGCTGTGATGACGATGAGGACTGATACTCATGAAAAAACAGGTATATATCTGCTCACCGCTATTAAGCAATTTAAAAAGCAACCTTCAGAAAGCAGATAGATACAGACAGTATGCCATAGATTGCGGTGTATCTCCCGTAAGCATTCACGAAGACTACCGTGTTGTGGATTGGAATAATCAAAGACAAGTACAGTTGGCTCTCGAAAACGCACTTACAAAAATATGGTGCTCGGATGAGCTGTGGGTTATGGGAACCGAGATAACAGACAGGATGCGTGAGGAAATTGAATTCTGTAATGAATTTAATATTACGGTGAGATACATCGGCAATACACAGTTTAAACAGGGTATTAAACCTGAAGATTAGAAACGGAGGAAAAATATGTTTAAGAAAAGAGTAAAAAAACTTCTGATTATTTTTGCAGTAACAGTCTTGCTGTTGCTTACATTTTCGGTAACGGCATTCGCAGCTACAGGTGATGTTGCAACGGCTATAGAGCAGACATGGGTTGCGGCGAAAGCACAGGTGCAAAAGGTGGTAGACAATGTCGTATTTCCTGTAGTGGATATGATATTGGCCGTATTATTTTTTGTAAAAATAGGAACGGCATACTTTGACTACAGAAAAGGAGGTCAGTTTGAATTTACCGCACCCTGTATACTGTTTGCCTGCCTTATATTCACCCTTACAGCACCGCTGTATATATGGACGATTATATAAGCGAGGGGAAACTCTATGATACAGTTTTATAAATTTGAAATACGCTCAGTACCGGAGCAGACACCTTTTACGGTGTTTGCTCCTAATTTTGAGGAATTGCAAAAAAGAGAAGATTACATAGCATGGTTTAATGAAAACAAACCGCGTAGTATTCAAATAAAGGAAACGCAGTATTGGGATAGAACTGAGTTTGAAAACAGATATGCTACACAGGCTGAGGTGGATAATTATATTAATGCAGGGACATATGAACAGCATCAGGCAACAGTGCCGAGTACCATTTATAAGCATTTTGGAAACAAAGATATTTTGGAACCTTTGCAACAAAAATTAAAAGCCGAATATGAAGGGTATATATCGCGCTGGAAAGAATTATTTGATACGCACAGAACTGCATTTTATGAACAACTGTGTGAGATATGTACTGTTAAAACTGTTTACTTGAATCTTTCCGAAGCAAAAGAATACTATCCAACAGAATATATGAGGGAACTTTTGGAAATGAATGAACCTTTGAAAGCATTAAGCGATGCGTACACAAAATACATCGGTTGGAATATTGAACCGTCTGTGTGTGATATATTAAGAAGGGCAAAAAAGGATACCTTTACAGACGGAGAAAATTCGTTGAACCCGAAGGCAACGCCTGAACAAAGTCTTGATGATAGGATAGAAATCTTACAATCTTCGGCAAAAACGGAATATGCGGGTTTTGAAAAAGAATGGCAAGGTATGGGATTTGAAAACATCTTATCTCATGCGGTGCGTATTTTCAGCATCCGACAGGTTTATGAGCAGATAACGAATAATATCGGTCAGTATTCTAATGAAGGTGTGTATGCTTGGGGATTATTAAATTCACCTATAGATTACGATTTAGACCGCGTTGTCGGTGAGCGAGATATTAGGATTTTAACAATGGATGAATTTAATGACACGCTTCCCGAAATCTTCCCGAATGTTCAGACAGAACCGGATATATGGGGATTATGGAAAAGACGGTATAAGCCTGAGTTTGCCTTAAAAGAAGGATTAGAATCAACCTATAGGGATTTTGCAATTTCAAACTCTGACGGATACGGCAGTGCGATTATAAGATATATGAACCGATGGGCAAATATGATGGAAGCAGAAATATCCAATGGTAAATCGGTTTTGCAAGCTGCTGAACTTACGTGTCATATTGCCAATAAAGATAATATTACAGGATTCATGTATAACTGCGCTGTTCAGGGACTTGCAGATTTTTGGAAACACGGTGATGATCTGAGAATATGGCATAACCTGAGATATAATTATGATGGTGACGGTGTTGTTAATTCTTGTGTCGTATCAATCCCGAATAATGATAATCAAAGTGAAAATAACGATGGTGCTGATGAATCACCGGTAATGGAGATGTGAGGAAGTTATGAATCTTTATGAAAAAGAAATGCGAATGATGTTCGGGGATAATAATATCATAAAAAAGCCGTTAATTGTAGGCAGAACCCTGACAGGCATACTCGATGAAGACCTCAGAATTAAACTAAAGTTTATATCATCAGAGGTACAGGGAAAATATGATACTATTCGTGCTGTTATAATTAACCGTACAGGCGGAGAGGTGGATTCACAGAATTTTCTGTTTGCAGATATTATAGGGATGCAGAATAGACCAAACGGATTAGAACCTATTGTCCCACATATGTGGGATAACGGAAACCCCAAAGGTGCTTGGTACGGCGCCGGACCGACAATAGCAGAAAAGGCACAGATAGGAGATAAAGTTCTTGAGTATGCAGAACTGTATCTCGACCATAGTATGCAAATTTCTAATCAATTTTTATAAAAACTAATCGCAATACGATTATACTAACTGTTATACATTCTGTATAACTAATCGTCTGTCAATTATAATAATCGTATAAGATATAGTTGAATGAGGTGTACGGATTATGAATGACAAAGAGATTTGCAAAGCAATAGGCAAAAGAATTAAACAAATCCGTCAGAACAAAGGTATCACTCAAGAGAAGATGGCAGAAATGTTAGAACTTAGTTCAGGTTTCTATTCTGCATTGGAGCGAGGAAATTATAATATTAAAATCGAAACCCTCGTATCAATCCTTAATTTATTAGAATGTTCTGCGGATGATCTTTTCTGCGATGTCACAAAG
>CAZNQI010000102.1:0-2760 GCA_964575375.1 uncultured Faecalibacterium sp. | reverse complement strand
ATTTTTATCATTTTGCAGTTTTTTATTTTAAAACAAAATACGATACATTTCGACATTCTTTTGTGATATACTAATTGAAATACGATTAGTATGAATGTATAACGATTAGTTGAAAGGATGTTGAATTATGAAAGAAAAGGTATGTGCATTCACAGGTCACAGACCGCAGAACCTGCCCTTCGGATTTAATGAAGCGGATGAAAGGTGTCAGACTCTGAAGAAGCTCCTGCGGTATGCTATTGAAAAGCTAATAACCGAACAGGGGGTAACATTATTTGTGTCAGGAATGGCGCTCGGAGTAGATATTTATGCTGCCGAGATAGTTCTTGAAATGAAAAAGAAATATCCCAATGTGAAGTTAGAAGCGGCGATACCCTGTGAAACACAGGCAGTAAAATGGCGGGAAAAAGACCGAGACAGATATTTCGGTTTATTAGAGCAGTGCGATGTTGAAACCTTATTGCAGACTAAATACACCGCAGACTGTATGCAAAAAAGAAACGAATACATGGCGAATAAGGCAGATTTCCTTATAGCCGTATGGGACGGAAAACCAAGCGGTACAGGAAATACTGTCAAGTATGCCGAGAATATCGGCAAGACGGTAATAAGAATAAATCCGTCAGAATTGTAAATTAAATAATTTTTAATTGCTCCGCTCCGTGTTATAAGATGCGGAGCATTTTGTATTTACGGAGGTGGTTTTTATTGTTTGATTGGCTTGGAAATATATTCTCAGGCATGGGAGATGCGTTTTCTAATGCTTTTACAGGTATGAGTGATGCTCTTGCCAACAGTATATTCGAAGCGATGTTTCAGTGGATATATAAACTGATTTTTGATGCGGTAGCCGATTTCTTTCAGATGATGGGGAATATGGGTGCAGAAATATTTGATCTGATTTGGGTCGAAGCTATAGTGGAATTGATGACACTGTTCGGATGGTCTTTATTTGTAGCAGGTGTGGTTGTAGCTGTATTTGATTTAGCAATTGAGTATCAGTCGGGTAAAGCAAATCCGCAGACATTGGCACTTAATATTTTAAAGGGATTTTTCGCCTGTTCGCTTATAGGACCTCTGCCGATAGAGTTATATAAATTTTGCATATCCTTGCAAAATACATTGTCGCACGATCTGGCAACCTTGTTTGCAGGGCAACAGCATCTTGATTTTTCTACTATTAGCTTATCTATACTTACAAGCAATTTTCTGCCCGGAACACCTACCGCTACAGGCATACTGTTCCATTTACTATGCCTTATTGCGTTTGCTTACTGTGTTATTAAAATATTTTTTCAGAATATCAAGCGAGGCGGTATTTTGTTGGCACAGATATCTGTCGGAGCGTTATATATGTTCAGTGTGCCGAGGGGATATACAGAAGGCTTTGTGCAATGGATAAAACAGGTAATAGGAACTTGTCTTACTGCATTTATGCAAACGACACTTTTATATCTCGGTTTGCTGACATTCCAGAACCATATGCTATTGGGTCTCGGTGTTATGCTGTCAGCCAATGAAGTTCCGAGAATAGCACAGCAATTCGGCTTGGAAACAAGCGCAAGAATGAATTTACTGAGCGTAATTCACGCATCCTCAACTATTGTAAATCTGTCGAGAATTTTGAGAAAGAGGTAGCAGGTATGAAAGAAAATAACGAACTTGAACGCAGGGATATGGTTATTGACAGTGATATGGAGGTTGACTGTGACGAAGGTACACAGATAACGGCATATATTGAAACTTGGTTTGATGTCGATAAAAAGTTTAAAGTTAATACAAACGGTGATGAGGGCACATGGCTTAATATGTATGCAAAATACAATCCCTTTGATGATACGCTCCGAGTTGAATGTGTTATTAGCAGCGACAAGGAAGAACAGAGTTTCGACTATACACCTACAAAGGCAGAATCAGACCTTATTAAAGAGATGATAACCGAGAAGATAAAAGAACTTCACGGACAGACTCCGCAGGAATTCTGTGATAGTTTTACTGAGCAGAGTAATATAGAAATGGGAGGAATAATGTGAAAAGATATATTTACCCACAGAACTTAAAGGCAACGGCAAATATGTGGCTCTGGAGCCTTAAGGACTTTGCGATTATAGGTATTGCGTTGCTGATATCTTTATTTATATTAGCAAAGCTTAGATTTGCATTGCCTGCAGCATTAACTTTAACTTACGGTTTTTTAACCATAAGGCTTGAAGATGCTACCGTGCTTGATTTCATAAAAAATGCGGTAAGGTATTTTATTTCAACACAACAATACTTTGAGTGGAGGTGACAGAGTTGTCAATTATAGAAATAGGAAAAAAGAGAAGAAAAGGCCGTTCGGTGCAGGAGCTTATAGGCATTAAACGATTTACCGATTACGGTCTTCTTACAAATAAGGGTGAAATCATCTTTTTTCAGGTTTCGCCTACAAACATATCGGTACTCTCAAAACAGAGTATTGGATTTAAAATAGAAAAATTAAAACTGCTTCTGTCCGCTATACCCGATATCGAAATAACCTGTACGGATTCTGCCGAAAGCTTCGATAACAACAAAGCATACCTGCATAAGCGGTACGATGAAGAACAGAACCCCAAAGTAAAACAACTGCTGAGCAAAGATATTGCTTTTCTCGATGATATACAGTTAGAAATGTCTACTGCCCGCAGCTTTGTATTTTCGGTAAAATGCAAATCAAAGAATCCCGAGCAGGTGTTCCAGACGGCTAATGAAGTGGAAAAGGCAATATCCGGTGAGGAC
>CAZNQI010000101.1:0-6093 GCA_964575375.1 uncultured Faecalibacterium sp. | reverse complement strand
AGTTGCAAAGTCAAACTGTTCTCTGTACTGCTTATCTTGACCTGCTTCCTCAGCTCTTATATGCTGAACATTTGCCTGCAAATCAATATTTTGCAGTATATCTCTTATAACATTAAGCTTTTTGTTTGTACTGTCGATAAGTGTTATATCAAGGTCAGGTCTTGCAATAAGCATAGCTACACCCGGAAAACCTGCACCCGTACCGACGTCTATTACCTTTGCATTTTTCGGGATATCAATACTGTTAAATATAGTCAAGGAATCTACAAAATGCTTTAACACAATCTCGTCGGGATTCGTAATAGCTGTTAAATTGATTTTTTCATTCCATTCCACAAGCAGCCTTGCATATATATCAAATCTTTTAAGTGCAGTTTCATCTAAATTTACACCAAAAACAGCAGCATTTTCTTTAAGCAGAGCTTTATTTATAAAAAAACCTTCCATATCATCACTTCCTTTTTGAAAGATAAATTAATAATACCGATATATCGGCAGGGCTAACACCACTAATTCTTGACGCTTGACCCAAGTTTGCAGGCTTAACTTTGTTTAGCTTTTCCTGAGCTTCCATGCGAAGTCCCACTATTTGAGTATAATCAATATCTTGAGGTAACTTTCTAACTTCAAGTCTGCGCATTTCCTCAACCTGTGCAAGCTGTTGTCTTATATAACCATCATATTTTACACTGATTTCAACCTGCTCGAATACATCTCTCGGCAAATTTGGTCTGTTCGGATCAAATTCTGTAAGCAACTCATAATTTAATTGAGGTCTCTTTAACAGTTCGATGAATCTGCAACCCGTTGCTATAGGTGATGTTTCACGTGAAACAAGAAGTTCGTTAAGTTTTTCGCCGGGTGGAACTGAAAAAGACGCAATTCTTTGCTTTTCTTCTTCTATTAAGGCAAGCTTTCTTTGAAGCTTTTGCCACTTTTGCTCGCTTACAAGACCCACCTTGTATCCATATTCAGTCAAACGAATATCAGCATTGTCCTGTCTTAATATCAAACGGTATTCCGAACGAGACGTCATCATTCTGTATGGGTCGCTGCAGCCCTTTGTTACAAGGTCGTCAATCAAAGTACCAATATAAGACGATGCTCTGTCTAAAATCATAGGCTCTTCGCCCTTAATTTTAAGCACAGCATTTATACCTGCAACAAGTCCTTGAGCTGCTGCTTCTTCATATCCGCTTGAGCCATTGAACTGTCCTGCACCGAAAAGACCCTCAAAATTTTTAAATTCCAAGCTTGCTTTAAGAGAAATAGGATCTACACAATCATATTCTATGGCATACGCCGTTCTCATAACCTGCACGTTTTCAAGTCCGGGTATGGTTCTGAGGAACATTAGCTGTACATCTTCCGGTAATGAAGACGACATTCCCTGCAAATACATCTCTTCTGTATTCTCTCCGCAAGGCTCAATAAAAAGCTGATGACGCTGTTTTTCAGAAAAGCGTACAATCTTATCCTCAATAGACGGGCAATATCTCGGGCCGACACCATCAATTTTTCCGCTGTAAAGAGGGGAGCGATGTATATTTTGAAGTATTATTTCTTTTGTTTTCTCATTTGTGTATGTTATGTAGCAGGGGAGTTTGTTTTGAGGAACATACTCGCCGTCGAAAGAAAACGGTACAACAACCTCATCGCCCTCTTGTATTTCTAAATTAGTAAAGTCAATGCTTCTTCTGTTAACTCTTGATGGTGTACCGGTCTTAAATCTTCTTGTAGCAACACCTAAATCCTTTAAAGACTGTGCAAGCTTTGTGGAAGCAAACATTCCGTCGGGGCCACCGTCGTAAGACACATCACCGACATAAATTCTGCCACCGAGAAAAGTACCCGTAGCAAGAATTACACACTTTGCACGATAAATAGCTTCCAGCTGTGTTGTAATTTCCCATAAGCCGTCCTCATTTTTAATTAAAGAAACAACCTCAGCCTGCACAAGCTCCATATTTTCTTGCTTTTCCATTGTGTGCTTCATATACTCGCTGTATCTTCTTCTGTCGATTTGCGCTCTCAAAGAGTGTACGGCAGGGCCTTTGCTCAAATTTAGAATTCTGCTTTGCAATGTATTTGCATCGGCAGCCTTTCCCATTTCACCGCCAAGCGCATCAATCTCACGCACCAAGTGGCCTTTTGATGTACCGCCTATTGACGGGTTACAAGGCATATTTCCCACCCAGTCCATATTGATTGTGAAAACACCAACCTGCATACCAAGCCTTGCCGAAGCAAGACCTGCTTCAATACCTGCATGGCCTGCACCTATAACAATAATATCGTAATTTTTTGCAAAATATTTCATAAATATCTTTTCCCTCGTGTTTTACTTAAATATCAAAGTTTTCCACACATTGTTCCGTAAATGTTGAAAAAATCATTTTACAACACGCAAAAATTCATTCGATGGAAATTTTTAAAATGACCTTATGTATTATAAAATGATTTCTATTCAACAGAATCGGAAATGTGTAATTTAATCACAGAAATATCTATTTATCGTTCTATATAAGAAATATAATAGTTATATAATTCTTTATTAGAAATAATATTCAAGGTTATATGTTGTTTACGCTTGTTTTTTTATTTAAATCAATTTTTCAATATCACTTGGCTTTTCTACGATAAAAGCAGCACCGTGTTCTTTAAATTCTTCTTCGTTTCCGTATCCCCAAAGCACGCCACACGAATCAACACCTGCACCCCTTGCACCGTCGATATCGTAAAGTCTGTCTCCAACCATAAGAACTTTTGATTTGTCCGTTGCACCGAGCATATCCATACTTTCGAGTACAAGACCTGTTTTTGTGCTGTGGTTACTGTCGTCAATTTTTACTCCGACAATTGCATCAAACAAATCTGTAATTTTAAGATAGTCTGCAACAGCATAGATGAGTCTTTGAGGTTTAGACGATGCGATACCGATTTTTACACCTTTTTCCTTAAGTGCATAAATTAATTCTAAAAAGCCCTCGTAAAGCGCGCACTCATAGATTCCCTTTTCGGTGTATCTTTCACGATATTTCTTAATATACATTCCAACTTCATCTTCGCTTATACCGTAGTAGTGAGTATAGCTGTAATGAATTGGTGGACCTATAAACTTTTTAAGATCAGACATATCGGGCACTTCGTGATTCATCTGCTGAAAGGAATACTGCAAGCTTTTGAGTATTCCCTCGCCCGTATCAACAACCGTACCGTCAAAATCGAAAATCACATAATCATACTTATTCATATAAAACTCTCAGCCGATTCATTTTTCAACAAACCGGCTTTCCTTAATTTATTTATTTTTTCTGTCTGCAGCCTTTGTCATAAAGCTGTCAATCTTAATTGTGAAACGAGTATGCGTGCCCTTGCCAATCAGACCTGCATTGTCATAAGCTTCAACATTAAACTCTGCCTTTCTTCCGTCAAAAGCAGTAAGTGTAGCAATAACCTTAACAGGTGCACCTACACTTGTAGCAGCAAGATGCTCAATATTAACGGCAGTACCTACAGTTGAAATTCCTTCAGGTACAAATTTATCGCAAAGCTCACTTGCAGCTTGTTCCATAAAAGCAATCATATAAGGTGTTGCAAGAACAGGCAAAGAGCCGCTTTTCATTTTTGCAGCAGTAATATCCTCGGTAACTACGGTGTTCACCTCGTGTACCGTGCCAATTTCCATTTTAATTTCCATAAAAAATATCCTCCAGTAGTATTTAAAATAAAACCAACAGCTATATCCAATTTATCATTGGTCTTAAAAGTTAAGAGCTTGTAAAATTCAAACTTAGCCGACAATGCCTTAATCTTCGATAATAAACCGAACACTTCGCTCACTCGTCAGCAAACTGCTCACTGATTAACACTTTTCATTTAGAATTAGCCAAAGCGTGAAACGAAGTTGAATACTTTAACTCTGTCGTCTGTAAGTTCAATGTTACTGTCTTCGTATAATGCCTGCTGAACTCTCTGTGCAGCAAGCGGGAAGTCCATAAACACAACAGAGCTGGTTCCGACATAGCCTGTGTTAAATACATCTGTATCACTGAGTGTTAGCTGTGTTATTTCGTAATTTATCCAACCCTTTGCAATTGCTTGTGTACCGTAGGAAAGTATTTGGCTTTTTGAAAGGTCGGTTTTTACATAAGTGAACAGAGTATCGAGCATATTATTAAGCTGTGTAAGCGAGGCTCCCTTTGCACTTTGCAAAAGAGCAGTTATAACCTGTCTTTGTCGTCTCGTTCTGCTGACATCGCTATCCGAGTCGCTTTTTCTTATTCTTGCAAAAATTAAAGCTTCTTTGCCATTCAAATGTACACTTTCACCTGCTTGAATATTAAGCTCAGGGTTCGTTCTGTTGATATAATTAGCTTCGTATTGCTGTACTTCAACAGTAATTCCGCCAAGTGCATTTATAATATTTCTAAATGAATCAAAGTCAACAGCTACATAATAGTCGATATTAACCTTGAAGTTTCTTTCGAGTGTATCAATAAGAGCATCAGGGCCACCGTAAAGATAAGATGAGTTGAGCTTGCCGTACGTGTTGTTGCCATTAATATTCATATAGCACCAAGTATCACGGAAGAATGATACCATACTGATTTTTTCGGTCTTTTTATTAAGTGAAACAAGGATAATTGAGTCGGATCTGCCACCTTGCTCAAGAGCACTGCTTGAATCAAGACCGATAAGCAAAATATTAATAACATTTTTGCTTGAATAAAGCTCACCACCGTTATTTGCCCATTGGTACAAATAATCGTTAAGAGAACCTGCACTGTTAATTGCGCTCATAATTTCAAGATCATCTTCGTCATAAATAATCTGAGTTGCATCAACAGCCGGGAGTGTTTCCTGCTCGTCATCCTGTGTTTCCATAAGGTCAAGCTTTCCGGTTACATAACCCATAGCTGCTGCCACTAAAACAGTTATGCACACAAGAAAAGCAAAGAAATTTTTTGCTCTTCTTCTCTTGTCCACCCAAAGAAAAGCTAAAACAGGATTCACCTTTCTCCTCGTACCTTTTGACGAAACCTTTTTCTTTTTTCTGCTTTTATTTACATTTTTATTTTTTACATTGGATTTAGCATTCATTTAATCACTTCTTTCTCCTTCACTTCATAAATAAAGCAATTTTAATAATGCTATATACTCCGCTTCAAATTAACCTTAAATTTGAAGCGGTAGTATTTTCTTAATTATTCGTTTTCGGTATCCTGCTGTGTGTCAGCGTCAGCATTTTCATCTTCTTTTGCTTCTTCGTTAACTGCTTCTCTAACAGCAGTTGCTGAAACAACCTTTTCACCCTCGGATACACGCATTACACGCACACCCTTTGATGTACGGGAAACAACATTTATCTGTGAAGCCGAAATACGAATAATAATACCGTCGGATGAAATAAGAATAAGATCGTCCTCGTCGCTGACAATTGCAACCGATGCCACAAGACCGTATTTTTCTGTATGATAGTTAATAACACCCTTACCTGCTCTTGATTGAATACGGTATTCGCTGTGCTCGGAGAGTCTGCCGAGACCTGTTTCGGAAATTGTAAGAATTTTCTTGCTGTTGTCCTGTCCCTCTTCAATAACGCACATTCCTACAACCTCGTCGTCCTCTTTAAGCTCAATAGCCTTAACACCACGAGCAGTTCTGCCGATAGGACGGCAATCGTTTTCGTTGAAGCGAATACTCATACCGTGTCTTGTTGCAACAAGAATATCGTCGTTACCTGCTGTAAGCCATACCCAAGCAAGCTCGTCGTCATCGTCAAGATTAATTGCAATAATACCTGTTTTACGAAGATTCTTATATTGCTCAAGGTCAGTACGCTTAATGATACCTTTTCTTGTTACCATACAAAGATATTGAGTATTTTCTCCGCCAAAGTCAGGCACTCTTATCATAGAGCTTATCTTTTCATCACCCTCAATAGGCAGAAGGTTTACAATATTCATACCCTTACTCTGCTTACTGCCTTCGGGAATTTCATAGCCCTTGATTCTGTATACCTTACCCTTTGTTGTAAAGAACATAATATAATCGTGGCTCGAGCAAGTGAACATTGTTTCAGCAACGTCC
>CAZNQI010000100.1:0-6095 GCA_964575375.1 uncultured Faecalibacterium sp. | reverse complement strand
CTGAAACACATCTGCTTTTGTTTTGCTTTTTGGTCTGCGCTTAGTGGGCAGTCCCCTACCATAACTCAACACATAAAACTATTGTACAGCTTCACTTTTAGCTTTTACAATGGTTTTGTCGTTTAAATTTTCTTGTTTTTTCAAGGCACACAGAACACCCTGTTTTTCACCTTAAAAATCCCGCTATTATTCAACACTAATATTATAAAGTCTTCTGTAAATACCATCCTCAGCCATAAGCTCATCGTGCGTACCCTGCTGTTCAATACCCTTATCGGTAAGAACTATAATTCGTGTCGCATTCTTTATAGTTGAAAGTCTGTGAGCTATAGTAAAGGTTGTTCTGCCCTTTGTAAGCTCTGCCAAGGACTGCTTAATGTATTGCTCACTTTCATTGTCGAGTGCACTTGTAGCCTCGTCGAGAATGATAATCGGCGGATCCTTAACAAAGACTCTGGAAATGCTTATTCTCTGCTTTTGACCACCCGAAAGCATAACACCTCTTTCACCAATATAAGTGTCGTAACCCTGTGGCAAGCTTTGGATAAATTCGTGCGCACCTGCTCTTTTTGCCGCCTCAATCGCCTGCTGTCTCGTAGCACCCTCGCTACCGTAAAAAATGTTTTCAATAACAGTACCCGAGAAAAGATAAACCTCTTGCTGTACAACACCGATTGCATTACGAAGAGAATGTAAGGTAATATCGTTTATGTCAATACCGTCTATACTGATTTTACCGCTTGAAAGCTCGTAAAATCTTGAAATAAGGCTACACATCGTTGTCTTACCACCACCCGACGGTCCGACAATAGCTATATTTTCACCCTGAGCTACCTTGAGATTTAAATGAGCTAATACATTACCCTTTTCCTCTTCGTAGCTGAAAGTAACATCGTCAAAAATAATATCTCCCTTAACATTTGAAAGTGTTTCACTTGCACTGTATCCCACTTCGCTCGGTACTTCCATAACCTCAACGAAGCGTTCGATACCTGTCATACCCTTTTCAAACTGTTCCGTAAACTCAACAATTCTCTTAATTGCAGTTATAAGCATACCAATGTACAACAAATAAGCTGTCATATCTGCTGCAGTAATCTTTTCAGTGATAAGAAAATACCCACCGAGCAAAATCATAACAACATACATAAGACCGTCAAACATTCTTACAACACTGTTAAGTCTTGCCATATATTTGTATGACACCGTTTGCACATCTGCAAGTTCAGTGCTTCTTTTATTGAACTTTTGGGTTTCAACATCCTCATTACCAAAAGATTTAACAACTCTTATACCGAGAAGTGATGTTTCTGTCTGTGCGTTAACCTCACCTGCAATTTCACGTCTTTCCTTAAAAGCCTTACGCATTTTACGGCGAAAATAGATTGTACCGTAAAAAATAATCGGAATTGCGATAAATGTCGAAATTGTGAGAAGTGGGTTGATTGAAGTAAGTACAACAAAGCTTGCAACCACTTTTACACCGGCAATAAAAAACTCCTCCGGACAGTGGTGAGAAAATTCTGCTATGTCGAAAAGGTCTGTTGTTATTCTGGACATCAGCTGACCTACCTTGGTGCTGTCAAAATAACTGAAAGGTGCTGTAAGTAAGTGCGAAAACATATCCTCACGCATATCCTTTTCGATTTTAACGCCCATACCGTGGCCGACATAAATCATATAGTACCCTGCAACCATATCAACAATTTTGAGTATGATATATACAGCCGCCATACGCACAACCAGGCTCATTGTAAGTGCAGATAAATCCGTTGTTGCAATGCTTGTAATTTCTCTTATTATCATAGGCAGTACAAGTTCGCAAAGTGTTGTAAGTAAAGCACACACTAAATCTAAGCACAAAACACCTTTATGCTTTTTGAAATATGGAAGAAACCATTTTAAAAGCATTCCCTTTTGTTTCACTGTTTTATCGCTCATATATATACCTCCTTTTGGTTTCTCAATAAATTGGACTGTTGCCTATGCACGCAACAGTCCTTGTTTTCTTTTATTAAATTAACCGAAGAATGCAGCGTGTATTGCAGCAACAGCCTTATCGGCAAGATTTTTGTCGATAAGAACGCTGATTGTGATTTCACTTGTAGAAATCATACTGATGTTGATGCCGGCCTCATACAAAGCACCGAACATTTTTGATGCTGTACCTGAATGAGACTGCATACCTGCACCGACTATAGAAACCTTTGCAACTGTTGTATCGCTCGAAACAACTGCGCCTTCCATAGCGAAAATATCATTAAGAATAGCAACCGCTTCATCTGCATAAGCGGCAGCACAAGTGAATGAAATATCCTTTGTACCGTCGCGACCAACAGATTGCAAAATAACGTCGATGTTTATTTTCTTTTGTGCAAGCTTCGAGAACATCTTAAATGCGTTGCCCGGAATATCCTTCATACCTACAACTGAAATTCTTGCAATATCTGTATCTTTTGTTACGCCTCTGATTAACATTTTTTCCATATTTGCTACCTCCCTAACTATTGTACCCGGTTCTCTTACAAGGCTTGAAAGAACCTCTAATTCAACATTATATTTTTTAGCCATTTCAACACTGCGATTATTGAGTACCTGTGCACCCAAGGTTGCAAACTCAAGCATTTCATCGTATGTTATGTCTGCAAGCTTTTGTGTGTTAGGAACCTTTCTCGGGTCTGCAGTAAAGACACCTGTTACGTCTGTATAAATTTGGCAACGGTCTGCGCGAAGAGCTGCCGCAATGGCAACTGCACTCGTATCCGAGCCGCCTCTGCCAAGTGTTGTAAGATCGTCGTATTTGTTAAGACCTTGGAAACCCGCAACAATAACTATCTTTTTCTTGTCGATCTCGCTTTGAAGTCTTTCTGTGTTTATTTTGCGAATTCTCGCACTTCCGTAAGCCGAATCAGTCATAAAGCCTGCTTGCCAGCCAAGAAGTGAAATTGCACTGTATCCCAAAGATTCACAAGCCATTGCAAGAAGTGATATGGAAATCTGCTCACCTGCTGTAAGAAGCATATCCATTTCTCTTTTTGATGCTTTGGGATTGATTTCTTTTGCCTTTTCAATAAGATCGTCTGTTGTATCGCCCTGTGCCGAAACAACAACGACAACGCTGTTGCCTTCTTTATATGTGTCTGTTATAATACGAGCCACATTCAAAACTCTTTCGGCATCTGCAACAGATGAACCGCCGAATTTCTGTACTATGAGTGCCATGTTACTCCTCCTGTTTAAAAAACGGAAAAACCGTTAAAAATTATATCAATAATCAGCAACTCTTATAGTTGTTATGATGCTGATATTTGTCTTACTCAATGCTTTTCTGAGAGCTATCTCTTTGTCTGTCTTTGTTACGAAAGCGATTTCGCCGTCTTTCATACCCTCTCTCTCAAGATAGCTTACTTCACCCAAATTAGCCTCTATTCTTTCTTTTGCTGCCTCTATATCACCGCACATTGCTCTTACATAAAGCGATGTATCGCACTCAAGATGACTTTCAAGGTAATCCTTCTTTTCATCGCCCCAGCCAAAGAACTTACGCTCTGTACTGTGTCCGGCACAATCTATAACATCGCCCACAACTGCGGAAGCTGTTGCGAGTGAGCCTGCGCCCTTACCGTACATAAGAATGTCGCCCGTAGCGTCGCCTCTTACAAGGCAAGCGTTAAAGACATCGCTTACACCTGAAAGCATACTTGAATTTTTAACAAAGCACGGAGATACCATAACAAGTATCTTGCCGTTTGAAAGCATTTTTGTTTTTGCAATGAGCTTGATAACCGAATCGTAATCTTCAGCGAAAGCCACATCCTCTAAAGTGATATTTGAAATGCCCTCACTGTATACACCGTCGGGATACACATGATGACCGAACGCCAAAGATGCAAGAATACATATCTTTCTCATTGCGTCAAGACCTTCTACATCAGCTGTAGGGTCCTTTTCGGCATAGCCCTTTTCCTGTGCAAGCTTTAGCGCGCCGGAGAAGTCCATACCGTCTACTATCATTTTAGTTAAAATAAAGTTTGATGTTCCGTTAAGTATACCTGCAATCTCACTTATTCTGTTGCCTGCAAGGCAACGGCTTATAGGTCTGATAATAGGAATACCTCCGCCTACGGATGCTTCAAACATAAAATTAACGTTGTTTTCTCTAGCTAAGGTCAAAAGCTCATATCCTCTTGTTGCAACAAGCTCTTTATTCGAGGACACTACGTGCTTGCCTTTTTTGAGACATTTTGAAACAAAATCAAATGCAGGTTTTACACCACCCATTGTTTCAACAACAATTTCTATACTGTCGTCATCTAAAATGTCATCAAAGTTTTTTGTCATAAGCGACTCATATTTGTTGTTTTCAAAGTCTCTTATATCAAGGATACGGGTAACCTTCAAATCGACATTACTGTTTGAAAGTATATTGCTGTGATTTTTTTCTATCACTTCGGCAACGCCTGAACCGACAACACCATACCCCAAAATTGCTACATTCATGATTTCACTACCTTTCTACACACATCGGTGTGCAAAAATATAAAGATATAATAACACATTTTGTTGTTTATGAAAAGTATTTGGAAAAAATTTTTTTAAATTTTGTTAAATACATTGATTTTGAAAATACTATAAGTTATTATAATATAAATATATAACAAAATTTTTACCGAAAGGAGCGTGCTTCAATTGACAGATGTTGAAAAAAAACGAAAATGGATAATTAATTTAATTTACTATGCCTCAATTTTAGCTCTTATATATTTATTCTATAAATACGCTTTAGGGCTTTTCTTTCCCTTAATTTTTGCTTTTTTTGTTGCAGCGATACTTCAAAGACCTAAAAACCATATCTTAAAAAAAACTCCTATCAAAAAAGGTCTTGCCTCTACGATATGTGTGTTCACTTTAATATTCATCGTACTTGGTGTAATTTCCGTTATAGGTGTACGAGTTGCAGGTGAAATTAAAGGCTTTATTGATTACGTTACAATACAAATTCAAAATATTGATGAGGTAATCAACAATGTTGAAAATGCTCTTTTAAATTTAATAAGTAATTTGCCTGAATTTATCAGCGTTACACTCACTGACAGCTTATCTAAGCTTTTCACTCAAATCAGAGAGATGCTTGCAGGTGAAGACTCAGAGCTTACCTCACAAATAACAAGCGGTCTTTCAAACACCTTTTCTCTTTCGTGGATAACAACTCCACTCACAGGTGTTATATCAACAGCAAAGCAAATCCCCTCCATTCTCATAGCAATCGTCATAACTCTTGTTTGCAGTTGCTTTATGACATCGGATTACGATAATATAATAAGCTTTATCAAATATCAATTCCCTGAAAAGAGAAGAAACGATATCAGCAGAGGAAAAGCGCTTCTCAAATCAAGCCTTTGGAAAATGGCAAAAGCATACGCCGCTATTATGGCTATAACCTTTGGTGAAATTTTCTTGGGACTTTCAGTTTTAAGTCTGCTTGGAATTTATCAATCAAGCTATATTGTAATAATATCAATAGTTACTGCAATTGTTGATATCATCCCCGTTCTCGGAACCGGTACTATCCTAATTCCTTGGGCTGCTTATTCACTCATAACAGGTAATTTCAGTATGGCAATCGGTCTTGCAATTATTTACGGTGCCGTTACGGTTATACGACAAATTATGGAACCAAAGCTTGTTGCTACTCAGCTCGGTCTTCCACCGTTCCTTACAATAAGCGCTATGTATATCGGTCTTAAAGTATTTGGCGTATTCGGCGTATTTATTTTACCGATTACAATTATAATGCTAAAGCTTCTCAATGACGAGGGAATAATTAAGCTTTGGAAATCGCCTAAAAAGCAGCTTGAAGCACCGCAGGAAAACGAAGAAAAGACTTTAGAAGAAACAGCAGAAAATCCAAAAGAATAACAAAGTAAAGGGAACTGTGATAGTTGCAGTTCCTTTTTTATTGGTAGTCGGTCGCAAATTAAAGGCGCGCCGAACGCAAGGTGCTTCGCACCTCCCTTTTTCAAAGAAAAAGCGTTGCGCCGCTCGCCTAATCACCCTCACTGCATACCACAAAAAAGGCCACGGTTGTTTCCGTG
>CAZNQI010000099.1:0-6150 GCA_964575375.1 uncultured Faecalibacterium sp. | reverse complement strand
GTTGATGCACTTGACGAGATTGCTTCGGAAATCAGCGATTTAGATGAAGATATCGAAGATCTCGAAGACGATATCGAAGAACTTGAAGAATACATCGAAGAGGTTGACGAAGCTTTAGGTGATGTTGAAGAGTTCGTTTATGAAGATTATGACGATTGCGACTGCGATTGTGATTGCTGTGATGATGACTGCGATTGCGATTGTGATTGTATCGAGGCTACTTGTCCTGCTTGCGGTGAAGAAATCGCTATCGATTTCGATTGCATCGACGATGACGGCAGAACAGAATGTCCTGCTTGCGGCGAAATTCTCGAATTTGAATGTGAAGAATACGACGAAGAAGCAGAAGACGAAGAATAATCTTTGTTGAGGTTTTGATTTTTAAAAGAGCTGTTGCATAAAAGTGCGGCAGCTTTTTTGTTTCGTGTGGCAAAGCCACACGAAACAGGGCGCCGAACCGCCCGTGCGACGCCTCGCTTTTGCCACACTTTCAAAAGAAAGTGTGGCAAATAATACACAAAAATTATTTTTGTTTTTAGTTTATTTAAAGTTAATGATTTAATATTCCATTTGAAAGGTGAAATTTGCCTTTCAAATTTATGGAAATATTGCTTTTACTTTTTGCCTATTATATAATGTAGTGGTAATATAAATTTGGTGATGAAAGGAGCTTTTTATGAGAGTTTTACTTGCGGAAGATGAAAAAGATTTATCGAAGGCTTTGTGTGCCGTTCTAAGGCACAACAATTATTCTGTTGATGCCGTGTATAACGGTCAGGACGCTTTGGATTATGGTCTTTGCGAAAATTATGATGCTATTATACTTGATATTATGATGCCGAAGAAAAATGGGCTTGAAGTGCTTGAGGAGCTTAGAAATAACAACATTGCAACTCCTGTTATGATTTTAACGGCAAAATCACAGGTAGAAGACAGAATAGTCGGTCTTGATATGGGTGCAGACGATTATCTCACAAAACCCTTTTCGATGGGTGAGCTGCTTGCAAGACTTCGTGCCATAACAAGAAGAAAGGAAGCTTTTCAGCCGAATCTTTTGTCGTTTGGTAATGTCTCTCTCAATCGTGAGAGCTTTGAGCTTTCGGTCGGTGAGCAGGCACTTCGTCTCGGAAACAAAGAATTTCAAATGATGGAAATGATGCTCAGCAATCCGGGAAGACTTATTTCTACTGAGCAGTTTATGGAAAAAATTTGGGGATATGAAACAGAGGCAGAAATAAACGTTGTTTGGGTATATATATCTTATTTAAGAAAGAAGCTTACAACCCTTTGTGCCGATATTGAAATAAAAGCAGTTAGAGGTGTAGGCTACACCTTGGAAAAAATTGCAAAATAAAAGAGGACAATGAAGATGTTTCATAGTAAAAAAAAGGAAAATGTAATGCTCAAAAAGCTGCAAAAAAGATTCATTGGTATTGCAATGTTTGCACTCGTTTCCGTGTTTATGGTACAGTCTATTGCGGTTAATATGATAAACATTTATCAAAAGGATCTTGAGGTCAGAGAAACTCTGAAGCTTATTGCAGATAATAACGGTGTTTTGCCGCACGGCTTTCAAAGCGATGAATATTTCGATATGTTTTTCAATCAGTTTGTTGAGCATACTGTTGAAACTCCGTATTCAACAAGATATTTTGTTGTTGAGTTTGTAGGGAATAAGGTAACAAAAATATCAACCGAGCATATTGCGGCAGTTGACCAAATGACAGCCTTTGAATATGCCTCCGAAGTGTACAAGGGAGACTACGGCTTTGGCTTTATTGATGTTTACAGGTATTATTATGTGAATCAAGGGCCTAAATCAATGATAGTTTTTGTTGATTATCAAAAGGACATTTTTCAAACCTTGGTACTCGCAACGATATCGGCATTCGTAAGTATTGTTTCCGTTTTTGTTTTGCTTGTGTGTGTTTATTGGCTTTCTAAAAAAGCGTTAAAGCCTGTTGAAGACAGTATTATAAAACAAAAGCAGTTTATAACGGACGCAAGCCATGAGCTTAAAACTCCGCTTTCGATTATTTCTGCCGATGTTGAGGTTATGGAAATGTGCGAGGGCGAAAACGAGTGGCTGACCAGCATAAAAAACCAAACCGTAAGAATGAACCATCTTGTTAAAAATATGGTTGATTTGGCAAGACTTCATGAAATGCAAGATGAATTTGTCAGGGCACAATTCGATTTGACGAATGCTGTGCTTGAGACTGCCTCAAATTTTGAAGCTGTTGCAACGGTGCAAGGAAAAAACTATGCTTACTCTGCTGTCAGCGATGTGAAATACTACGGAAACGAAGCTGATATAAGGCAGCTCATTTACATTCTTTGCGACAATGCAATAAAATACACAAATGAAAAAGGCAGCATAAGGCTTACCCTTTATAAAACGGGTAAGAGTATTGTAATTGAAATAACAAATACTTGTGAAAGCATTGACCCGGAAACTGTTTCTAAAATGTTTGACCGTTTTTACAGAGCAGATTCTTCAAGAGCCAGGGAAACAAAGACCGGAGGCTACGGCATAGGTCTTTCTATAGCTAAAGCAATAACCGAAAGACACAATGGAAGGATAAAGGTTTTTACAACGGGTGAAAATCTTATAACTTTCAAGGTTACTCTATAAAATATATCAGCAAAAAAAGAAGGAGACGGTAATTCTGAAAGAATTTACAAAGGTATTTAAACGAACTGAAAAGAAGTATTTGATAACAAGTCAACAGAAAAAAGCTCTTTTGGAAGGCATCGGTAAATATATGTGTCTTGATTCTTTCGGTATCAGTACAATAAACAATATTTATTTTGATACATCCGATTTCAGACTTATTCGTGCCTCGATTGAAAAGCCTACAGTCTATAAAGAAAAGCTGAGGCTTAGGTGTTACGGCAGACCTGACGACGCAACTAATACGTTTATAGAACTAAAAAAGAAATACAAAGGCGTGGTTTACAAAAGAAGAGTAAATATGACGTATGCTGAGGCGATAGATTATGCCGTAAAGCGAAACGCTCCGCCGAAAAGGACGCAGATAACAGATGAGATAGACTATTTCTTTTGTTTCTATCCTACCCTCACTGCGAAGGTTTCATTGTTTTACGACAGAACGGCATACTATTGCAAGGGTGATTCAAATTTGAGAATAACCTTCGATACTAACATTCGCTTCAGAACAGAAGATCTTGATTTGAGACACGGAAGCGACGGCAGACTCGTTTTGGATGAGGACTACAGCATAATGGAAATAAAAACAGCAAATGCAATGCCGCTTTGGCTTTGCGACGAGCTTCAAAAGCTCTCAATATATCCAACATCATACTCGAAATACGGTATGTGTTATAAACTCCTTTTAAACGAAGGAAAAATTACATTTTAAAAGCACGGAGGCTTACATAATTATGGAAAATTTTTTCGGCACAGTACTTTCAACCACATTAACACCCGCAGCGTTTGCATATTGCACATTAACCTCGGTCTTAGTCGGTGCATTGATATCTGTTGTATATATGAAAACATCAAAGCGATATACGGGCAGCTTCGTTACAACTCTTGCTATGCTGCCTGCAGTTGTGCAAATAGTTATAATGATGGTAAACGGTAATCTTGGCGCAGGTGTTGCAGTGGCAGGTGCATTCAGTCTTGTTCGTTTCAGAAGTATTCCGGGTACGGCAAGAGAAATAGGATATATATTCATAGCTTTGGCTACGGGTCTTGCAACCGGTATGGGATATCTTGCTTTTGCAGGTTTGTTTGTGGCTGTAATGTGTGTTTTAAGCATTGTATACAAGGTGCTTAAATTCGGTGAAAAATCGCTCGAGGGTAAAAAAATGCTGACGGTTGTTATGCCTGAAAGCTTAGATTATGAAAATGTTTTTGACGATGTATTTCAAAAGTACCTGTCATCGCACGATATTCTATCCGTTAAAACTACAAATATGGGTAGCTTGTTTAAGATAAAATATGAAATACAATTAAAAAAAGGTATAAAGGAGAAGGATTTTCTTGATGAGCTTCGTATAAGAAACGGAAATCTTGAAATAATATGTGCCAAAGATACTCTGGCACAGGAAATTCTTTGATATTTTATGAAAGGATATAGTGCTAAATTGCATTTTGGTGGTAAGTATGGTTGTTAGGTTATTTGAATTTGCAGTGATATTTGTTGCTTGCGTTTTTATGCTTTTTAGTTTCTCTTGCTGTAATAAGCAGACAACGGAGCTTGTTCAAGACGGAACGAGCGATAGTCAAACTACAAGTGATGTTCTCATTATGTCTACAACCGAGGTAGTAGGTACAACAGAAGGCACAACAGAGTCTTCCTCTGTAGGTGAAAATGATGCCTCGGATGCCGACACATATATAATACTTGACAATGAGAACACAACAATAAGCGGAAACGGTGCATCTTTTCAAGATAATATACTTTCAATTACACAAAGCGGTAAGTACAGCATTAAAGGCTCGCTAACCGACGGTAAGATATATATAGACTGTAATGACGAGAATAAGAAGGTAAAGCTTTTGCTTTCGGGTGTTAATATATCTTGCTCGACAGATGCTCCCTTGTTTGTTGAAAACTCACCTAATGAAACAATTCTTATTCTTGAAGAAGGCACGGAAAACATTTTTTCCGATACTGCCAGAGAGGTTCCTACGGACGAGAATGCGGATTACGCTACGGCAACAATTTATTCAAAGGATGATTTGCAAATAGAGGGCTACGGAACACTCACTGTCAATGCAAATTTCAATAAGGGTATATTCTCTAAAAATGATATAGACGTGCGTGAAGAGCCTGTGATTAATATAACCAGTGCCGATGACGGTATCAGAGGTAAGGATAGTGTTGAAATTACAGGCGGTACTATCAATATTACTGCAGGCGGCGACGGTATCAGGTCAAGCGAAACGGAAGAAACCGAAAAAGGCTTTATCACAATAAGTGGTGGTACGCTTAACATAAACAGCGACCTTGACGGCATACAGGCAATTACTGCGCTTACGATAAGTGGTGGCACTATTGACATTACTTCGGGTGGTGGCGCAACGGGCAATACATCATCAAATGGTAACGAAAGTATGATGAGTTCCGGTGGCGGCAGAGGCTCAAAGGGTGGTCGTGGCAATGTTTTCGATATGTTCTCTAATGGTGATGCAAGACCAAATGACAGCAGTAGCTTTGAATACGCTGAGGACAGTACTGTTTCAACAAAGGGCATGAAGTCTGACAGTGAAATTATTATTTCCGGTGGTAAATTGCAGATAAACTCTCTTGATGACTGTATTCACGCTGTAAAAGTAACGGTATCGGGTGGTGTGTATTCACTCAGCTCAGACGACGACGGTGTTCACGCAGATGATACGGTAACAGTGTCCGGTGGTGAAATAAACATAGTAAAATCCTATGAGGGCGTTGAGGGTAAGGTTATAAATATTTCGGACGGAAATATTGTTTTAAAATCAAGCGACGACGGCTTCAACGCTGCGGACGGTACATCGGAAACTACCTCACAAGGCGGCGGAATGTTTATGGGCGGCGGAATGATGGACTATGACAGCTCTTGCGTGATAAATATGTCGGGTGGCTATGTGCATATTGATGCCGACGGAGACGGTGTCGATTCAAACGGCAATGTTTATATGACAGGAGGAACAATAATTGTATTCGGACCCGTAAGCGGTGGTAACGGCGCACTCGATTACGGCGGAACCTTTAATATAAGCGGCGGTACACTTTTGGCACTCGGCTCTGCCGGAATGGCACAAAGCGTTACAGGAACAGGCGATGTATCCGTTTTAGCCTTTAACTATTCGCAAAGTGCAAATCAGCTTGTGGCTATTGTTAGGGAAAGCGACAATGATGAAGCACTTATCGGCTTTGCAAACACTAAATCCTATTCAACTGTTGTATTTGCTTCGGACGAGATAGAAGACGATGAAAAATACAGTGTATATCAAGGCGGAACGTTCTCGGGTCAAGCCTACAACGGAGTATATATAGACTGCGATTATACTTTAGGAACACTCGTTGGCACTTTGTCTTGACAAACCATATAAAAAGTGATAAAGTATATAATCGGTTATTAAAATAAAAAGGATAGGTGAATATAATGTCAGGCCATTCAAAATGGAGCACCATTAGA
>CAZNQI010000098.1:0-6232 GCA_964575375.1 uncultured Faecalibacterium sp. | reverse complement strand
GCCAACCGCTGTGCTTACAAGACGGACAGCCCTCGCCACCACAGATAAGACAGCTGATGTCAAGCTCAAAGCCGGGTTCAACAAACGGAAAAAAGCCCGGACGAAGTCTTACGTTAATATCCTTTTGGAACACTTCCGAAAGCATTGTTTTCATAAAGTAGATAAGGTTTGAGATTGAAATATCCTTATCAACCATAACGCCTTCCATCTGGAAGAATGTGTTTTCGTGGCAAGCGTCTGTTGATTCATTTCTAAAGCATCTGCCGGGGAAGATAGCCTTTATGGGCACACCGTCTTTAATGAGTGCATCCTTATATTTCTTATAAATTGCGTTTTGAGCTGCAGAAGTTTGGCTCTTTAAAAGCTGACCGTTCTCGAGATAATATGTGTCTTGCATATCTCTTGCAGGGTGATGCTTCGGAATGTTGAGAGATTCAAAGCATTCATAGTCGGATACAACCTCTGCATAATCTTCAACCGTGAAGCCCATAGACTTGAATATTCTCTCGCATTGGCGCTGAACAAGTGTGATAGGATGATAAGAGCCCTCGCCGAGTGTTGGCGGCATAGAGATGTCAAACTCCGGCATTGCATCAATTTCCTTTTGAAGCTCAAGCTCCTTAAGCTGCTTTGTCTTTTCAGCAATAGCGTTTGAAATTTCTCCCTTAAGCACGTTTACCATTTGACCGAAAGCCTTTTTCTCATCGTTTGAAAGGCCTTTCATTTCCTTCATAAGCTCGGTAACGCTACCCTTTTTACCAAGATATGCTACTCTTATAGCTTCAAGGTCGGCTGAATTTTTTGCAGCAGAAAGTTCAGTTTCAAACTGCTGTTTTAACGCTGTAATTTTTTCGTCCATAATAAACCTCCATATAAAATAAAAATCGTCTCACCTAAAAAGATGAGACGAAAAAAGTTCCGTGGTACCACTCAAATTGCAAGGCACTTACACCCTGCCGCTTTAATTTGCTTTAATGCAGCAACTACATCCTGCTTTTCACAGGCAGCTCGTGAGGCGAAATTCGGTTTCGGGTGCAATAGAGTTCTTACAGCAAATGAACTCCTCTCTGAAAAGCATTATCCCTTTCCTACTGTTTTCTCAGTCATAGCTTTTAAACGATATTACGTGAATTATAACCCGAAGAGGGAAATAAGTCAAGGGTTTATCGCAAAATAGTTTAATGCTGACTGATTACAAAGCCGTCTTCACTGTTACCCGAAAGAATGAAGCTATAAACTGCACCAAACGCGGCACTGAGCTCAATTTCTTTCTCAACAACATATTCCTTATCGTAATCGACCGTTACGCTGAACGTGAAATGTAGCTTGCCCATTCTTTCCTCGGAATATAAATTTTCATTTAAATTACCTAAGTCGTAATTAAAATTTGCAAAGTTAACGTTGTTTATATTAGGCTTACCGAAGCTAAATATTTCCTTTTCATAGCCTACACCGGCACCGCAATCGTCTTCTTCACACCAAACGCTTATATTGGTGATGTTTTCTTCACACACTGAAAAAATATCGAAATATATGATTTCATTAACCTCTGCACTAAAGCTTTTTTCATCACTGCTGTTTATATACGGTAGCTTATCAAGTCCTGTCTTTTCTATAAGTCTTTGCAAGGTGTTAATATCCTCACTGCATTTTTTGATATCCTCACCGAAAAATTTTGTTGCCTGCTCTTTTGTTATTTTTAAAGCTCGCTCTGCATCATCCCCGTTAGAGTCTATAACATCATAGGTGAAAGTAACCTCGCTCAAATTTCCGATAACGCCCATAAGCACATAGGCATAGTTTTGCATCAGGCTTTCCTTTTCCTCCAACTGACTTTCAAGATAGGGATAGCTGAAAATAAGTTCCCAGCCGTAAGGCTCCTTTATGGTTGTAAGCTTATTTTCAAACGTACCGAGATATTTGCTTATCATAAGCTCACTTGCGATAACTCTGTTGTGCGACATATCACCGATATAAGGTGTTTTTTCTGCATATACATTAGAGGTTATAGCAGAAATATCTTCTCCATCCTCCCAAATAATTCTATCGAAAAATGTAAGGCTCTTGATGTTCTCGTATGTGTGTTCCCATACATAATTTTCTTGTGTATCAAAAACGCCTCTTTTTCTGCCCCTTATATCAATTCCGTATTCACCTAATCCGTACTCTTCTCTTATAATATTTTTTATTACCATATCGCTGTCAACGGCTCTAACCGTGAGCTTAAAGGTGTTATCCACTACCTCTAAATTATAATACACATCCCCCTGCCACATCTTTTCATCATCCATATAAGGCAGTGCTATAAAAGCAATAAGTATTACCAACAATACACTAATCAAGCTTACAACAACCGTTCTGATATTCTTTCTTCTCGTCTTTTTAAGGAAGTCGATTTCTTTTTTCTCTTCCTCATCTCTGCCCGAAACGAAAAATTTCTTCATATTTTCCATTTTCTTTTTGCATTTATCACACTCTGCCATATGCTCATTCACAGCCGTATTTGTAACTTCGCTTGTGAGTTCTTCAATATAAGACGGAAGCAAATCCTCAACTATTTCGCACGATAAATTGTTTTTCATATTTCTTCAAGCTCCTTTCTTAATTTTTCTTTACCTCTGTAAAAAGTAACTCTTGCCCAGTTTTCTGTTTTTCCCATAATATCGCCAATCTCCTTAAAAGAAAGGTTGCCGAAAATGCGAAGATACATTATTTCACGGTAAGGCTCTTCACACTCATGCAGTCTTTTCAAAAGCTCTACTCTGTTTTCATAGGATATCGCTTCGTTTTCAGCAGACACAACCTTGATATCCGCGCTTTCAAATTCGTCTGTTACGGGGTGTCGCCTTTTATAAGACAAAAACTGCCGTTTTGCAATAGCGCAAAGCCAAGTGGAAATACTACAGCTACCGTCAAAACGCTCGATGCTTTTTACGGCTTGATAAAAGGTCTCTTGTGTGAGTTCCTCTGCCGTATCTTCGCTGTGCGTTAAAGACATTAGATATTTATAAACCGTCCTTGCATAGCTTTGATAAATTTCATCCATAGACTGCATTTTCTTCACCTTCTTTCACCCTTTCTGTTTGTTAATGCGAATTTTCGCCGTTTCGTTACAAATAAATTCAAAATTTTTTATATTTTCATTTATTATACTACTTCCATAATCTGTTATCAATAAAAAATAATCAGCCGTTTTAAAACAATCAAAACAGCTGATAAATATTTATTAACCCTTTACGCCCAGATAAGCCAAATAAGAATATAACCCGTTATAACTGCAGAAAGCGTAAACGGTACACCGTACTTCATAAACGTTGTTGCCTTAACCTCATAACCCTCTTTTCTGAGAATACCGATACCTGCAATATTTGCAGAAGCACCAATAGGTGTGAGATTGCCACCGAGAGTAGCACCGCAAAGAAGTCCGTAATAAAGAATTATAGGATTCATTCCAACGCCCGAAGCGATAACCGGTACGATCGAAAGCATTGTTGCTGTATACGGAATATTATCGATAAACGCCGAAAGAATAACGCTCATCCAAACGATGATTGTGTAAACGATAAACGGTGAGCCTGCACCGAGAGAAGCAATCGCCTGACCGATAACATCAATAACACCTGCGTTCTTGATACCGCCGATAACAACGAAAAGACCTGTAAGAAGCACTATTGTATAGTAGTCAATTTCCTTAAATGCGTTCTTAACAATTTCCTTGTTCTTTTTGATAAAGAGCTCACGGAATACACCCACAAGGAAAAATGCGATACAAATAATACCGTTAGTAATGTCAGGCTTGTAGAAGCCACCGTTTGCCGCATCCTTATAAGGAATAAAGGAAACAACGATAAGTGAAACAACTGTACCTACCAAGAGGAATGTAGGGAATTTATCCTCAACCTTTGTGCGACCTGAGAAATCAATTTTGTCATTGTCCTTACGGAACATAAACAAAATGATAAGAGCGCTTACTGCTGCGCCTGCTTGAACTACCCAGAACATACCAACGTGTCCGTCGTGAACGAAGAAGTCGGAAAAGTCGAGCTGTGCCGCCTTTGCAAGAAGAATTGATGTTGTATCACCAACCAAGGTTGCGGCGCCTTGAAGATTAGACGAAACAGCAATACAAATAATAGACGGAACAGGCGAAATGCCAAGCTTTTTACAAAACGCAAGAGCAACAGGTGCAATCATAAGAACCGTTGCAACATTATCGACAAAAGCCGAAACTATACCTGCGAAAAGAGAAAGCGCAACAACTACCCATTTAACGTTAGGCATTTTTGAAATCAAAACGTCCGACATAAGCTGCGGCATTTTTGATTCGATGAACAGATAAACCGTACCCATTGTACCTGCAATCATCATAATAACGTTCCAATCTATTTCAGAAAGTGCGTTCATAATTGAATAATCGTAGCTTCCTGTGCTTGTTGTAAAAAAGCCTTCACCAAAAAGCGAAGGGTTAACCGAAGCAATAATACCCAAAGCAACAAAAATCAAAGCAGAACCTACGGTAACATAAGGTCTGATCTTCTGAAACGCCAACATAAGTATGTATGTAACGGCAAAGATGATTAGAGCTGTGATTGTGATAGGACTCATTTAAGTATCTCCCTTATAAATTAGATTTGGCTTGTCTGCAAAAAAAATAAAACCCGTCTTGAAAACGGATTCCGTCATAATTAAAAAATATGAAATGTAAAATATTAATATTACAACACCGATATTTTTTAAATTACAATCTACAACAAATAAAGCATTAATATATACTTTATGACAGACTCCACCACTTATTAAGATTGTATATGCATTATACTCTCCCGCATTTTAAAAGTCAACATATTTATTGAATTTTGTGATAAGAGTAGAAACGAAACTGCATCTGTGGTAAACTTATATCATCTTACCTAAAGGAGACGGAAAATGAATACCTTTGAAATTATATACGAGCAAGTGAAAAAAATACCATACGGCAAGGTTGCGACCTACGGACAAATTGCCACACTCGCAGGTAATCCCGGACTTTCCAGAGTTGTGGGGTACGCTTTGCACAACAATCCTGAGCCTATTGTGATACCTTGCCACAGAGTTGTGGACAGAAACGGAAAAATTGCTAAAAGCTTCGCTTTCGGCGGCGGAAATGTTCAAAGAGATTTGCTCTTAAGTGAGGGTGTTGAATTCATAGATGAAAACACGGTGGATATGAAAAAATGCCAATGGGGAAAATAAAGTCAGCAAATGAGCGTATTAACCAAAACAAAATCTTCTTTTATTATAAGTTTGTTTAGATTTATGCTTGTGTATATTCATTACAAGTGGTAGAAATCATAAGGTTAAATTAAAAAATATGTCGATTTAACTCAATATAATATTTTCAGGGGGTTTTCAGATGAGTTTGTTAGGAGGAGTTATCTCTATCAGCAACATTTCAACACTCATTTTGGTAGTTTTTGCTGTACTGCTCGGTGGTTATGCACTCGGCAGAATTACTATTAAAGGCATTTCACTCGGTGATGCAGGTGTATTTATTATCGCACTTATTGCCGGCGCTTTATGCTTTAGTGTAAACAACGACGGTGCTTTGATTTTCAGCGGTTCTTCAAATCCATACGATTTTAGCAGTGGACTTACATTGGTTGAAAGTCTCGGTCTTGTACTTTTTGTTACTTCGGTTGGTTTTATAGCAGGACCTAAATTTTTCGGAAACTTCAAAAGAAACTTTAAGTCCTATGTCCTTCTCGGTCTTATCATCATTATCGCAGGCGGACTTTCTGCTGCTGGCTGTATCGCAATGGGTGAAGTTGTAGGATATGGCGGTGCTATTACAGAGCAAGACGGCTTTGTTGCTATGATAGTAGGTCTTCTTTCCGGCTCACTTACCTCTACTCCTGCTTTTTCAGCAGCAAAAGCTACTGTTGCTGAGGAATATCAGGCTCTCGTTTCCGTTGGTCATGGTATCGCATACATATTCGGCGTTATAGGCGTTGTGCTTTTTGTTCAGCTCATTCCGAAGATTACTAAGGCTAATATGGCTGAAGAGCGTGCAAAGCTTGTTATCAAAGAAGAAACCGAAAAAAAAGCATACACAGGTAAGCTTTTTGAAATCGACCATATGGGCATAGCAGCATTTTCACTCGCTGCCATTCTCGGTGGTGTTTTCGGACAAATTAAAATACCTCTTTCCGGCGCCGGCTTGAGTGGTACTTGCTTCTCTCTTACAACAACAGGC
>CAZNQI010000097.1:0-6252 GCA_964575375.1 uncultured Faecalibacterium sp. | reverse complement strand
ATGAAAAAGATTAAAATGGCTGAGACACTTTTGAAAAGGGATGCAATCGCTACTTGGATGATTGCTGCCGGTGCAATTTAGAGTATTTGAAATACAGACAGCATAAAAAGCAAGCAGAATAGATACGGCTGTTTGACAGATTTACAAAGAATCGGTTAAAATGAAATAAAGTTTTAAAAAGCTTTGGCATATCACAGTAAGGGAAATACTTACGAGTAAGAAACGAGTAAAACAATGGCAAAGAAAACAAAAAATCTACCAAGCCCGACTATAAACCATACATAATACAAGGCTTGATAGATTTGATTGTAGGTACGCTGTTAATAATTATCGGCAAGCTTGTCGATTAAAACAGCGGTGTAAAGAGGACTCACACTCCCCTTTACACCTAAATACTACAATAAATATTAGCCATTGTCAAGTTGGTATGAAAGAAATAATAATTTCTCTCGGTATTTTTTTCATAGCTATGGGCTGTGTTAAAATGCTTATAGGGTTGACAAAAGCAAAAAGGAGCAAGTGAATATGGAAGTTAAAGAATTGCGCCAAGCCGCAGGAATGACACAAAAAGCCTTTGCCGAATATTTCGGCATATCCAAAAGAGCCATTGAATCTTGGGAAGGTGGAAAGAGAAAATGCCCCGACTATCTTTTGGACTTGATGAAATACAAGCTGGAAAAAGAAAACTTAATCTAAAGAAAAAGAGCTGTTTTACCGGCTCTTTTTTATTTAGCGCAAAACTTGCGAAACCGGCAAGGCTGCTTCATACTCACGCACATATTTAGACAATGTTCCTTATCGGTATAGATAACAATCCCATGGTCGGTATGACTGCCCTTGTGCTGTTAAAGAACCTTGTTACTTGCTGAGGCTTGCAATTAAAAAATTTCAGGAATTTGAAAATCTTGCTTTTTACAGGATGATGTGCTATAATAATCAAGTTATTAACTTTATTTCCGATTTTTCAATAGGAGGCAATTATTGTGAAAAAGATTATCTCAATTGTTCTTGTGATACTTATCGCTTTATCTAACCTTGCCCTTTGTGCTGCAGCGACAGACGCAAAGCAGTACCGTGATTATAAGGTGTATACTCTTTTAGGCGACAGTGTGGCATCGGGTTATGACGATGTTGAAAAAAATTCAACGAGCTGTCAGTTCACATACAAGGAGAACGGCTACGGTGCTCAAGTTGCAAAGGCTCTTGGCGTGAAGCTTAACTCTATGGCATGCCCTGCAATAAGAACCGTCGAAATACGTTATCTTCTTGAAGATGACTATCCTAAAGACGATTATATGTTCTACGGTATTGCTTATGATTGGGAAAGAGAAGGCTTTAAGGAAGAGTACCGTAACGCTATCAGAGAAGCAGATCTTATTACTCTCGGTATCGGCGGTAACGACTATTTAACCTACCTTGCATGGATTGTTTTTGAGGAAATGGATAAAGTCGGTCTCGGTGTTCACAAGGAGCTTGCCAACGAGATTATCAGGGTGATAGGAGAAGAAGGAATTAACGAGGATACATTCGAAACGATTGTAGAAATTGCAAGTGCCATTGATGCCGTACCTGAATTGGCGCAAATTCTTCCTTCTGCTTTTGCTGAAGCTCTTAAGCGTTATTATGAAAATTGGAATAAGGTTATCGAAGACATCTATTATTATAACGAGGATGTTGAGCTTTATGTTATCGGCGCTTTGAATTACGGTGTAATATTGGAAGGCGGAGATGACGAAACCGGACTTTTGAATAATATCGGCAGGGTAGTTGCAGAGGTAGGAAACAAGCCTCAGATTGAGGGTGCTGAAAAATACGGGTATACTTTTGTTTCAACAAAGGGTACACCCTGCAAACTTACTCATCCTACACCGGAGGGCTATACATATATCGCTGAATTAATTCTTGATGCACTTCCGGATGTAAGATATTGCTATGATGATGCTGCTTACGGTACAGAATATTATAACGCAGTTTACTATATGACTAAAAAGGGCTATATGAGCGGCATTTCGGATACAGAGTTCGGTACCCAACAGAAAATGACTGCAGGACAATTGGCAGAAACACTTTGTTCTGTTGCGGGACAGACACAGAGCGATGCTTTCGCTTGGGCAACAGAAAAAGGCTTTATAACAGGAGAAGCCGATTCGGACATAGGTTATTTTGATCTAATTACAGCGCTGAATAATTTTTCAAAAGACCAAGGAAAAACAGATACATTCTATGTGTTGAGATTTTTCTTCTTTGCTGTTAAAAATATGTTCTCCAAGGTTGCTTTCGGTCCTGTTAAAAGAGGCGATGCAGCAAAGCTTATCTGTAGTTACTGCGAATTATAATTAATTGTTTCGCAGGTATACGAGGCTTCGCTGATTATACATAAAGCTATAAATTAATACATATAAAAACAGTCAGACACATCCTTTCGGCTTTTTGACCCGGTGAGGGTGTTGACTTGGATAAAAATTTTTGATATACCTAAACCCGTGTGCTTATATCAAAGAGCAAAAGAAAAAAGGGTAGAGATTCAAGCGATATTACATTTGAAGAAGTCAAAATTAAATAATTAAAAATCCAGACAAGTAGAGTTTTTGGACTAAAATGTAAAGACTTAATTTTCACAAATAAGTGGAGATTAAGTCTTTTTTTTGACAAATGCTTAGTTAGTATACACCGTAAAGCTTTTACACTTTTGAGCTATCTGTTCCCGAAAAAAATAACTAAAATACTTGTTTTTTTGAATTTTTAGTGTTAATATAGCATTGGTATAATAGGTTAGTTGTCTTTAATTGAGCTATTTTTAAAAGCTGATAAATCAAGTTAAAACGCTTGAGAGGTATGGTAATGGCAGAAAATAAAATATATCCTACTGTCAATGAAATCGAGCAAGAGATAAAAAGAGAAAAATATAAAAAGAAATATAAGCTTTCTATGAGAAGTACAACGGTAACACTAATATGTGTTGCTGCTTTAGCAGTTCTTGTTGCAACCTTGTGGCTGCCTGTTTTGCAAATCTACGGCAGTTCAATGTCGCCGTCCTTGAATGACGGTGAAATTGTGGTTTCAACAAAGCCGGGTGATTTTAAGACGGGAGATATCGTTGCTTTTTATTACAATAATAAGGTTCTTATAAAAAGAGTTGTTGCAACATCGGGACAGTGGGTGAATATTAAACCGGACGGTACTGTGCTTATAAACGGTACGGAAATTTATGAGCCTTATATTTCGGAAAAAGCTTTTGGTGAGTGCGATATCGAATTGCCTTATCAGGTTCCCGAAAATCAACTCTTTGTTATGGGAGACCACAGAAGTGTCTCTGTTGATTCAAGAAGCAGCGTAATCGGATGTATTTCGGATGAACAGATCGTTGGTAAAATAATTTTCAGAGTATGGCCTATAGAAAGATTCGGTTCACTTAATTAAATTTAAAAACAATATATTATAGAAAGGAGAATGAGTATATATGCAACCGTTTTGGCAAAGGGTCGCAGATGTTTTGCGCCTTTCGCGTTTGGAGAAACGCTGGCAACGAATAGCAAGACTTCTTGCTATGTTTGTTGTGTTTTGCACTACTTATATGCTTATTCTTCCTGCTATAACAATGGAAACCGACACGTATTGCGGTATCGAAGAGCATACTCACGGCGATGAATGTTATTTTGCGCAAACCGTGCTTTGCTGTGAATGGGAAAGAGAAGAGGAAAGTACGGTAGAGGAAAGCACAACACTTGAGAGTACAACACAAGTTAGTACAACCGAGGAAAGCACTACAGTTGAAAGTACAACACAAGTTAGTACAACTGAGGAAAGCACTACAGTTGAGAGTACAACACAAGTTAGTACAACCGAGGAAAGCACTACGGTTGAGAGTACAACACAAGTTAGTACTATTGAAGAAAGTACTACCATTGAAAGCACAACTCAAGAAACACATATACATACGGAAGCTTGCTACAAAACGGAAAAGACACTTGTTTGTGAGTTAACGCAGCATACGCACGAAGAAAAGTGCTATATCGAAGAGCTTGTGGCAAACGAGCAAGAAAACGCAGCTAACAGCGATACTCATAGCCACACAGAAAAGTGTTATACCAAAGATGATATTCTTGCGTGTACCGAGTGGGGGAAAAAAGTACCGTGGGAACTTGAACGCGACAGTGATGAATTTAAAGATGTTGCTGTAAAATATGTTACTTACCTTATAAATCAGCTGCCGGATATAGATGTATTTGAAGACAAGCTGGATAAATATGATATGTCTGAAGATTATGACGGATACGAGGCTTATTATAAAGATATATATGATGTTGCAGCGAAAGCTTGGGTAAACTATGAAAATCTTGATGAAGCTTTGCGAGAATCGGTCGCAAACCGAAAAGATTTATTTGAATATGAATGGCTTTACACTTCAACCTCTTCTATGGCTGTTACACAAACGAGAACCGTTGAATTTGTTAACTACTATGATGATGCTTCGACTAATAAAACTGTACTTATACATAGCGGAAGTGTCGGCAGCTACAGTAGCTTTGGCTTTTATTGGTGGTATGCCGTTGTTGTTGAAGAAAACGAATACGGTGATTTAATTGTAAGCGCGAAGTATGATTATAATTTAACCAATAAGAGTTCGCTTAAACCGACAACAGAAAAAGGCTTTGTTTTGCTGTCGCATGGCGATGGCAACAGCTTTAGTTGTGAAATCGGTAACGAGGCAACAGTAGATTTTGATTATATGAACGCTTCGGGATATAAGAACACTCACGGTACCGTAACGTTCAGCGATTATGTTGAGCCTGAGCCTGAGCCTGAACCTGGAGTCGAGGTTGAAGAAGACTTAACTTGGTACACAGAAACGTCAGAGCCTTCCGACAGCCAAATTTACGACGGTGGTGGTATGGTTACCTCTGCAGACGGCAAGGTTGTAACAACAAAAACTATTGACGGTACAAGCGAGGAAAATGTTTTTGATATCACACTTACAGTTCAAACGCAAGAGGATATACAAACTTTCCTTGAAGAGCCGGATATGTCCGTTGTTATTGTTATGGATATTTCTAATACGATGAACAGCTATTATCCGGATACTCAAAAGGTTACAACCCGATATGATGCTGCCGTTTCGGCTGCAGAAGACTTTATTATACAGTTTGCAACAAAGACAAAGGGTCTTAGTAAAGTTGGCTTTGTAGCTTTTAATACCAGCGCTCACGAAATATTTGACCTTTCGCCTTGCGCTACGGATGAGCAAGTCTCTGCCCTTATTGCTGAAATGAAAGCAGACACGGAGGCTATTATAGATAATTATGTTTCCGACGACAGAACTCGTTTTACAAATGTTGAGGGCGGACTTAAAATGGGATATGATATGCTTTCAAAGTCGGATAACGCCAACAAGTATATTATCTTCCTTTCGGACGGTTTCCCAACAACGTATCTCAAGGACAACAGCGACAGTAATACAACTAATTATGAAGGCTATGACCCGTATACTTCAAGCGGAACAAAGGGTGCTGACGGTGTTTTCTATGACTATGTTACAGGCTACTACTGTTCATACGGTACCAGCTATAGTGATAAGGCATCCATTAAAGCCAGGGTTATGGCAACAAAAATAAAAGACCTGGGTGCAAAGATTTTCTCGATAGGTGTTGACGTTGGCGGTCAAACTATTGAGGGATACGATGGAAGAACAGGACTTTCTGTTATCGACAGAACAAGCACAACCTATGAAATCGGTGATGCTAAGTCGGATACAGCATATAAAAATTGGCTTTGCAACAGTATAGGCTCGGGATATTACTACGACAGTACGGCAAAGGACGATATAGCTAACGCCTTTGATGATATTTTTGAGGAAATTCAAATTCTTAACCAAACAACCACAAAAACGGTGTGGTCTATAACTGACCCGATGCCTGTTTATGACGAAGAACCGAGCGTTGTTGGCTTTATACATTTCTTTGATAAAGAAGGAAATGCAGTTACTTCACCGAACGACCCCGAAAGTATAACCGGTACTCATAGCGAGGGTGCTGAAAATACAGCGTACCATGAGGAAAATGTTATTCATTGGGACCTTAAAAAATCAGGGTATACAATGGAAAAGGATGAAAATGATGACAGTATAACCTATTACACATATAAGATAAAATACAGGGTACGACTGGTTAATGAAAAAGATACCGCAACTGAAGCGTTTATAGACGGTAAGGCTTACGAAACAAACGGCGATGCTTATCTTGAGTACCGAACAAT
>CAZNQI010000096.1:0-6302 GCA_964575375.1 uncultured Faecalibacterium sp. | reverse complement strand
AAACAACTCCTTTTTTACCGATAAAGCCTATATCATTGCTGACCTGCATCCAAAGACTGTTTACATACTTTAAAAACCAAGGAGACGGTGGTGCATAGCAAGTGAGGTTTATCCAGTAAAACTCCTTTTGATTATCGCTGAGCTTATCGAATACCTTTGTCCACCTTTCCCATAATTCAGTATAAAAATACATATCATTAAAGCCACCGACAATATGGTCGTGCTTTTTGTTTTTACACGGAAATTGAGCAAAGCCGTCGAGCTTCCAATATGTTAAATTAAAGCAGTTTTGATAATCAAGCAACAAATTTGATGTCTTTTCAATATATTTGTTACTTGCGACACATATATCGCGTGCCCTTTTATTTACATAGCCGTTACCTGCCTTTTGAATACTTTTGGCAAATTTAATCGTATCTCCCGTATAGCCTCCTCTTGGCCCCAGCCACAAGCCAAAGTGCGACCCGAGCGCCTTTGTTAAAGCCGTGAAAGGATAAAGCTTATCGGGAAATTTTTCGTTAAACGACCAGAAATCGCCCTTATAATTATTCCAGCCATCATCGGCGACATAACAGTCGAGTGCCCTTTCGCCGGCTCTTGTCATCGCTTTTTCAACATTCAAAAATGAATCGTACAAATTTTCTTTTGTTATGTTAAGCATATTGTCAAACCAAGAGTTATACTGCCTGCGAAGTCGCAAAGGTTTTGAAAGCGTCGAGATATATTTAAAAAACGCTTTTTGTGTTTCCTTGAAAGAAACGCCGTCAGCTACGCCTATAACGCAATTATAAGTTTGAAATTTATTATCCTTCGCCAAATCAAAAAGGTTCTTTCCGCTGTAGTATCTGATTGTGGTTATTCCCTTTTCAATTTTAGTGTAAGATATCGGAAATTCAAGCCCCATATAAAAGCTGTCAATATATATTGGTTGTCCCATTTCAAGAAGCTTTCCCGGAATACAACAATTAGCCTGTGTCGGTATAGACCACGAATTCAAAGGCGAGATATTGTTTATTGTTTCAAAATCAATAAAGTCAACAGAAAACTTTTTGCTTCCCTTTTCGGTTATGATAAATTCAATATGCTTCTTTAAGAAAGCGGCGTTAGCGTCAAGATTGTATACAAGACGTATTTTAATTTTACTGTTTCTTACTTTAATTTCCTTGAAGGTTAAAACATATTCGCCTTTTTCTTTGTTTTCATCAAAATTCTTCAGTTTCAAATCACTCGAGACAATAGTTTTAGAGCTTATCCCCCATTTAAACCTTACGGTAAAAATCTCGCAATTTTCCTCAGCCGAAATCTTTTTACCCGTGAGCTTGTTTTCCAGTACAAAGCTCGTAAGCTTTTTCGAACTGAAAGCAAACTGTTTTTTAATACTCGAGTTTTCTATGGTATATAAATTATCTGATGCCATATTTTATATTCCCTCACTTGACAATATTGTTCATCCAAGCAATAACATCCTTACAAACATCGTTAAAGCAAGAGCTTTCGTTTAAAATTTCGTGTCTTGCATCTTTGTAAAGTATTTTTTCAACATTTCCTTTACCGTTAGCGCGAAGCTCCGAGTACACCTTTTCAACACCCTTTGAATAATCACCGACAGGGTCCATAGCACCCGATATAATAAGTACGGGTAAATCTTTTGAAAGCTTTGCGAACCATTCTTTCGATGAAACGTGCGATAAAAGAGAGAACAAATCACGATAGCCGCAAGCAGTAAACAAGAAGCCGCACAATTCATCTGCTATGTACTTATCAACCTGCTCGTTATCTCGGGAAAGCCAATCAAATGCCGTTCTGCCTTCAAACTTACTGTTATACGAGCCAAAGCCTATTTTATCAATAAGCTTACTGCGATGATGTGTACCTTTAAGTTTAATAATAAGATTTGTTAAAGCGATACCTGCGCCTGCTGCCGGATTCGGTCCGCTTGTTCCGCAATAAACTGCACCTGCAATCTCATCGGCATATTTTAAGCTATACGCTCTTGCAACAAAGGAGCCCATAGAATGACCAAAGAAGAATAAAGGTTTGCCCTCCTGCTCTTTTTTAGCAATAAGCGTCAGCTCATGGCAATCTTCAACAAAATGCTTCCAACCGTCTTTTTCCCCAAAGAAGCCAAGCTGCGATTTATCGGATACACTTTCTCCGTGTCCCAAATGGTCATTGATATAAACTGCAAAGCCGTTTTCGCAAAGCACTTCAATGAACGCTTCGTATCTTTCAAGATATTCAGCCATACCATGTGTTATTTGAAGCACTGCTTTAACTTGTGCTTCTTTCGGCATATATGATGCACAATGGATATCAGCTAAGCCGGATGTGGATTTAAAAGTAAATTCTTTTTTTATATATGGCATAATGTTTCCTCCTAAAAACATAATAATATATAAATATTATATCATAATAAAACGAACATTTCATTCGTTTTACTCAAACATTATGTATGCGTTTTCAACAAAATTTAGCTATATTTTTTTACATCTTTACCTTGTAAAAGAGCAGAAAAAGAGCAAACTACATTTATTTGGACTGTAAAATGAAATTTATCGAACATTTGTCTTGACAAATTTGTAGAATCGTGTATAATTAAAGCATATTAAGAACGAATGTTCGCAGGAGGTAATAACAATGTTAGAAATTTTTGATTCATTCCAGGACTTTGCAATATTTTATGTAATAGCTGTTGCAATCGTAATTTTAGGCATTATATTCAACGATGAATTGCGTGCAATGGAAGATAAGTTTGATGAATATGTTGCAAGCAAAAAGCTTCAATTAAAGCACAAAATAAAGCAGCAAAGCAAAAGCGCAAAGGCAGCAAACAGCTTGCAAAGAAAAAACTCAAGCGGTAAGAAAAAGAGCCATTTCGCAGCCTAAAACAATAAAAATTCCCTAACTTGACTTTTATAATGTTTTTTTGTACAATATACAGTGATAAATTATAAAGTCAGGAGGCTTTCATAATGATAAATTCAAAGAATTTATGCATGAACTGTATGAACGAAATGCCTATAGGAAATGTATATTGTCCTCATTGTAACTATAATAATAACACTCCGCAAAAAACACCCTTTTTAAAAAAAGAAACCGTAATTTTCAATCGCTATATTGTCGGAAAGGTACACTCCTTCTCGGCTGATAATATTACGTATATCGGATATGATACTGAAACTGAAAGTATTGTTGATATTGTTGAGTTTTATCCTGAAAGCATTGCTTCACGACCTGAGGCATCCAATGACATTGCAATTAAGCTCGGATATGAAACTGCGTTTAAAGATTATTTGCAAAGCTTTCTCACTCTTTGGAACACGCTCAAAGATTTAAACGGTATTATATGTCTGCCGCAAGTTATCGATATCGTAGACTCTAACTGCACGGTATATGCAGTAACAAAGCATAAGGACTGTATTACTCTCAAAGCATATTTTGAAGATAAGAAAACTCCCCTTACATGGAAAAGGACTCACTTTGCTTTTAAAGGAATTGTAAGTGCTTTAGCAAAGCTTCACGAGCTTGGTATTGTTCACGGAAACATTTCACCTGAAAGCGTTTTCGTTGGTGCAGACGGTAAAATCCACTTAGGCAAGTTTTCAATCAAAGAATGTTTTAGCGGCGAAAGTGAAATCTCAAGCGCTCCGACGGACGGATTCAGTCCTTTGGAGGCTTACGCGGCACCACCAATAATTAACACTTATTCCGATGTATATTCACTAACAGCCCTATTGTACTATTGTATAACAGGAATCACACCGAGTAAAGCAACGTTAAGAGCTCAAAAAGACGATATGGTTATGCCCAGCACTGTTGCAAAAACATTAACCAAAAGCGAAATCGAAACATTTGTTAAAGGTCTTTCTCTTCGCGCTCATAACAGAATCCCGACTGCCGAAAAATTGTTCAATGCATTTTATACAACCGCAACACAAGCTTCCGTGGCTGCTTCTCAGCCTAAAAGAAAAGTACCGGTTAAGGCTACAACAGCAAAAACTAAAAGTACTGTCAATGCAAATACTAAGGAAGCAAAAAACAATGAGCAAAGCTTAAACTCTATTATACCTTTAATGGTAAAAACATTTGCAACTGTTATAATTGTATTCGTTTTACTGTTCACAACGCTTTACGGCACATTTTTCTATAAAAACCACAACATCGAATTTCTAAACAAAATTCTCTCCCCTATTTCTTTCTTACCTATTAATCAAACGCAAGAGGTTGTAATAGACGAGGAGCCTTCCACTATCGTTACTCAATCAACATCATCGTATGAAAGAGCGTATGTTACTGTTCCCGATTTTACAACTCAAACACTTGACAGTATAAAGGCCAACGAAACATACAATACTAATTTCACAATTATTTTAAAATACGAAAACAGCAAAGAATATGCAAAGAACGCTGTAATAAGCCAAAGCTTACCTGTTGGTGAAAGTGTTCTTGCCGGGTCTGAAATCACCATTCTGATAAGCGAAGGCGCTCCACAAATAGAGCTTGCCAATGTTATCGGTATGGACTACGACAAAGCATCAGAGAAGCTCAAAGAAAGCGGTTTTAAAGTTAAAAAAGAGCTTACCGAAAACGACGGTACTCAAACCGAAAATGAAGTTTATTTGATGAGCAAGGTTGCAGGTCTTGAATTCGACGAGGGAACCGAAATCGTTCTTTATGTTTGGGATGAAATTCCTGAAGAGGAAACGACCGAAGAAACCACAACAAAGAAAAAAGAGACAACTACAAAGAAAGCCGAAACAACGACCAAGAAAAAAGAAACAACAACCAAGAAAAGTGAAACTACTACTAAAAAGTCAAACGATGAATAAAAAATATTTTTGATTTTTTTTATAAAAAGGTATTGACTTTCTCGAGCGCCTGTAGTATAATAATCAAGCACTTGAGAAAGTGATATATCGCGGAGTGGAGCAACCCGGTAGCTCGTCGGGCTCATAACCCGGAGGTTGCAGGTTCAAATCCTGTCTCCGCAACCAAAAACCTTCTCGGACGAAGTCCGGGAAGGTTTTACTTTTTCACTCTTCACTCTTCACTTTTCACTAAATCTGTCCGAGAAGGTTTTTGAAAGTAATAAGTAATAGTGAATAGTGAAGAAGTGTTTTTGCAAGGCTTTGCCTTGCGCTTTTTACTTTTTAGCAGTATAATAGTTTGGGAGGTGAATGTGATGAAAGAAAGTCCTTTAATTATAAAGTCAAAAGCTTTTGCGCTGTATGTTATAAAAGTATGTAAAGAATTAAGAGCGGCAAAGTGTGAGTCTGCACTTATCAATCAATTTCTACGTTCCGGAACGAGCATCGGGGCCAATATTAGAGAAGCGTTTTACGCTCATGGAAAGGCTGATTTTATTGCTAAGTTACAAATTGCTTTAAAGGAATGTTCGGAAAGTGAATATTGGATAGAACTGCTTTTGGAAAGCGGTTATTATAGCGATAAATCTCTTCTCGATAATTGTACCGAGGTCAAACGGATTTTAATTTCCTCCATCAATACCGCCAAGGAGAATATGAAATGAATAAGTTAGTTGAAATAGGCGGTTGTATCGAAATACCCGCTGATGTTGAGACGGATTTTGTAATAGATAAATTTATTGATTTTGTAGAAAATAACGGCTGGACGTTTGGCGGCGGCTTCCGAACAATTATTGATGATTGGTATGTAAATGATAAAGGTGAAAAAGTAAAGCGGATCGATGAAGAATAATATGATATCTTTTTCGATGCAGCTTACCAGCTAAAATAGGCAATTCTTTGGAACTGCCTATTAGTTTTTTACTCTAAAATACTACAGTAACACACTACACTAGCCAAATAATATTGAAAAAACATAAACAAGTGTGTTATAATTCATTACAAGATCACTTTTACGGAGAATGATATGTATATAACTTTTAAAAACTGGAGCGAATGTGAAAAAATGATTATCGCAACAGAAGACCGAACGCAAACAATTCTGCCCCAAGAGCAAAAATCTATATTGTTAAACGATGAAAACCCTGAATTTACTGCAACAGTTATGGAATTTGACGGTTTTCTTGATGAAATAGAAGAAATCGCACCCGACGATAAAAACGATAGTTTTAAAGATAAAATTCTTACAAAACTCACTAAAAAGATTGTTAAAAAACTACCTGAAGCTGTGCTTAATATTGCTATAACCTATAAATTAACCCACAAAAGTTCAAATATAGTTAATTTATACGAGGGTATGTATTCAGTCTGCGACGGCAATATTGCAGATTTTTTTGATGTTATACCAATAGGTATGATGTTTGCCCGAGCAGAAAC
>CAZNQI010000095.1:0-6305 GCA_964575375.1 uncultured Faecalibacterium sp. | reverse complement strand
GTTTAGACCCGGCATCAACCTACAAGTTTGCTGTAAGAGCTGTTACAAGCTATAATTTTGATTATGGCTTTGCAGAAGCTTATTATACTGAATATGAAGTGTCTGCAAAATATAAAAATTTTACTGCTACGACAACACCGGGGCAGATTGGGTGGCCGCCTACAGCCGAAAAAATTACAACTACATCAATCACTTTAAATTGGAAGGAAGCGATCGGCGCAAAGGGCTATGCAGTTTATATGTATAACTCAACAACCAAGAAATATGAAAAAGTAAAGAGCGTAAAGAGTACTACTCTTAAGGTGTCTGATCTTAAGCCCGGTACAACCTATAAATTTAAGGTAAGAGCTTACGCAAAAATCAATGGCGAAATGCTTATAGGTGAGTTTTCCGGTGTGCTTACCACAGCAACAAAGCCCAGAACACCAACTCTCAAGCTCACCTCAACGACAAAAGGCAAGGTTAACGCAACCTGGACTAATGTAGGTGGCGAAACCGGCTATCAGCTTTACTATTCAACAAGCAAAGACGGTACATATAAGAAAGTAACATCAACAAAAGGAAACGTTGTAAAAGCTTCAAAGAGCTCCCTTACATCCGGTAAGACCTATTACTTCAAGGTTCGTGCATACAAAACCGTTGACGGTAAAACAATCTACGGCGCATGGAGCAGTGTTAAGAGTATAAAAGTTAAATAAAACAAATACAATGGGGACAGGTTCACCCGGCGCTCTCGCACAAGTGTAACCTGTCCCCTGTATTTTATTTATATTCTTTTATATACTCCCTCGCACTCCTGCTCATTTCAACAGAAAAGTCGCTTTCGTACTTTCTTTTCCAAAAAGCTGTGAGCCATTCTTCAAAAGTGCTACTGCCTTTTTTTGTGCGAGAGCATAGTTTTCAGCTCTTCATCACTTAAAGCCTTGTGCGCGTTTTCGTGTACGATGTACTTAATGTCAGCTCTTTGTGGCTTCGGTCGTTTAATTGCACTTTCACTCGGATAACCGATAACGAGCATACCGATAGGCAAAACGTAGTCGGGAATAGAAAGCAGCTGCTTGTGGTACTCTCGGTTTTCGAGTATGTCGCCTATGTAGCAAGAGCCGAGACCGAGACTTTCTGCTGCAACAACTGCGTTTTGTGCGCTTATCATAGCGTCCTCAATAGCTAAAAGTAAGTCGCCCTCTTCGGGCTTTCTTGCTGTGAGACCTGCACTTAAATATGCGTCGTACCACTTCTTGCAATCTGCGCAGAAAATTAAAACAATACTTGCCTTTGCTATAAACGGCTGGTTGTCGCAGGAGACACTCAGCTTATTTTTTATCTCTTGGTCGGTAATGTCGATAATTGTGTAAAGCTGCTGATTACCTGCAGTTGGTGCTTCTGTGGCACATTTTAAAATTAGCTGCTTTAGTTCATCGGGTACTTTTTTGTTAAGAAAAGTGCGTGTACTTTTTCTGCCGATGAGACTTTTTATTGTTTCGTTCATTTTTTGCTTTCTCCTTTTAAATTATGATGTAATTATATCAATGTTATAGTGGTAATTCAAGTGGGTAGTACAAAGCGACTCTAATATTTTTTTATTGACAAGCTTTATGCAAAATGGTAAAATTAAATACAAGAAAACGTAAGAAAGGATGTGAATATTATGGCAGGACCGGGAGGAGGACGCAGTGGCGGCGGCTTCGGTGGCGGCTCATTTGGTGGCGGCGGACGAGGAGGCTCAGGCGGTGGCTTCGGCGGCGGATCACGCCCGGGAGGCTTTACAGGCCCTAATCATCACGGACCGCACAACGCTCCGCATCATCACGGACCGCATCATCACGGCCCACATCATCGTGGCCCGCATTTTCACGGCCCGTTTTGGCATAGACCTCGCAGACATTTTGGCGTAGGAGGCTTTGGCGGAGGTTGCTTAACAGTAATTATTGTAGGATTGTTTGTAGTATTTTTTGCTTTTTATATGTTTATGCCTACGTCCACACAACACATTGCTATAGGCGAAGAAAATATAATTGTTTATAACGAAGCTACGATGCAGGACTACGCAAACGAAAAATACAAACAGCATTTCGGTTCATCGAGCGCGTACGAGGATAATATTTTGCTTGTATTTCTCACTAATGAGGAAGCTGACGGATACTACACGATTGCGTGGGTTGGCGATAATGTGAATTATGAAATTAACTCAATGTTCGGCGAATATACCGAATACGGAGAGGCACTCAGTGAATCGATAAACACTAATTACTACGCCTATTCGCTTGATACCGACCTTGCGGCAGTTGTTTCCGCTATGACAAAGCATATATCCGATTTACAGCTTACATCATCCTTTGTAAGCGAAAGCGACCACAGCAATATGGTGCAATCTGAAATCAAAAACTTAACGTCGTTTGATATAAGTGAGAATATCGTGAATAGTGCTTTAACGGACTTTACAGAGAAAACAGGTATTCCTTGTGTTATTGTTGTTGACAGTGTCGAGACTGTTTTCGGCAGTGTGAATACTACAGGTGTTAATAATCAAGCAGTGGCATCGACAACGGGAGTCAGATTTGGCTTTATTGCTCTTATTGCTTTGGCTGTTATAGCTGTAGTCGTAGTTTTACTTCTTCGCTCAAAGATAAAGTCAAAGCCTAAGAAAGATAACAACAACGATGTTCCTTGGGAATCCTAAAAGCGTAAATTCAAATTGAGCTATCCGAAAGGGTGGCTCTTTTTTTGTGCGCACTTTGGTGGACGGTAAAGGAAAGTGGGCACCAACAAGAAAAAAGTTTTTTTATTTTAAAAAAATGTGTTACTTTTTTAAAGTTTTGTAACTATATAGAATGAAAGGATGTTTTGTTGACATTTTTTACGATAGAGAATATAATTAAATTGAAGGCAAACGGGAGAGGTTGGCGACTTGCTTTTATAAAAACCATACCGCAGAAAAATTTGTTTTAAATAAATACAACCCGTAAGACAATTTTTACTCCCTTATGTTTTGTGAGGAAATCAAAATGAAAAAACTATTAAAACGAACACTTGAAACAATTGCTGTTATGATTACAGCTGTTATATTGGTAACGCTTACCGGCTTTGCGGGTAATTTTATCGCTAAAGCAGATTCTTTGACAGAGGGATATTTTATCTATTCTGTTACCGACGGCGAAGCTTCGGTTGTCGGTGTCGATGCTTCAATCGGCGACACTGTTGTGATTCCTTCAACTCTTGGCGGATATCCTGTAACATCTGTCGGTAAGTCAGCTTTTTATAATTGTACAACTCTTACAAGCATAACGCTTCCCGACAGTGTAACAAGTATAGATAATTATGCGTTTTATAACTGTACAGGCTTGACGGAGCTTACAATGCCTGCTTCTGCAAAAATATATAACAGCAGTTATACTTTCTATGGCTCAACAAATATTGATAAAATAACTCTTACCAAAGGTACGGGAATAATGCAAACCTATACTGCTTCAAAAAGGAATACTACCGATACTTATTATGAATATACTCCTTGGTATAAAAGCGGTTGCAGTGAGGTTGTAATTGAAGAGGGCGTAACAAATATAGGTAATTATGCGTTTTATTACTGTTCAAGTCTTGAAAGTGTAATAATTCCAAACGGCGTAACAAGTATTGGGGATTACGCATTTTGCCGTTGCGGAAAGCTTACAAGTATAATTCTTCCTGAAAGTGTTGTAAATATATGCCAATCTGCTTTTTCTTTTTGTACAAGCCTTGAAAGCATAAATCTGCCGAACGGTATTACAAATATAGCTCAAAGTATGTTATCTTTTTGCACAAATCTTAAAAGCATAACAATTCCGGACGGTGTAACCAATATAGGCGTTTCGGCTTTTTCTAATTGCACAAGTCTTGAAAGTATTACTGTCCCGAGTGGTGTAACCGCTATAGGAAATATGGCGTTTTATTACTGCATAAATCTTAAAAATATAGCCATTCCCGGTAGCGTAACGGGTATAGGTGATTATGCGTTTACCAATTGCGAAAGCCTTGAAAGTATAACGATTCCGGAGGGTATAACTAATATAGGCGTTTCGGTATTTCAAAATTGCAAGGGTCTTAAGAGCGTAAATATACCTAATACTGTAACAAGCATAGGGGTGTCGGCATTTAATTATTGCGAAAGCCTTGAAGGTATAACGATTCCTGATAGCGTAACAAGTATAGGTGCGTCGGCGTTTTATTTGTGCCGAAAGCTTAAAAGTATAACGATTCCTGATAGCGTAACAAGTGTAGGAGAACGTGCATTTTACGCTTGTAAAAGTCTTCAAAGTGTTGTGCTTTCTAAAAATGTAAAGAGTATAGATGCTTACACATTTAGTGATTGTATCGCTCTTACAGATATAATTATTCAAGGCAGTGTAACGAGTATAGGAGGTTATGCGTTTTATAATTGCATAAGCCTTACAAGTATAATACTTCCCGACAGTGTAACGACTATAGACAATTATGCGTTTTATAACTGCACAAGCTTAACGGAGCTTACGATGCCCGCTTCTGCAAAGATATATAACAGCAGCTATACATTTTACGGCTGTACAAACATTGATGAAATAACTCTTACCAAGGGAACGGGAACAATGCAAAACTACGGCGTATCAACAAGCAGTAACAGTTCTGATACTTATTGCGGATATACTCCTTGGTATATAAGCAGCTGCAGTACGGTTATAATCGCAGACGGTGTAACTAATATAGGTGATTATGCGTTCGATTCCTGTACAAGCCTTGAGAGTATAACTCTTCCGAATAGTCTAATAAGTATAGGCGACTATTCGTTCAGAAAGTGCATAAGCCTTAAAAGCATGGCAATACCTAACGCAGTAACAAGTATGGGTGATGCTGTGTTCTTTGGCTGTACGGGTCTTACAAGCGTAACGCTCCCCGAGGGTATAACGAGAATAGGCAATTACACTTTTTGGTATTGCACAGGGCTTGAGAATATAACAATCCCAAGTGGTGTAACAGTGCTTGGTGACTGTGCGTTCTATTATTGCACAAGCCTTGCGAGCATAACAATTCCAAACAGCATAACAAGTATAGGTGATTTCGCTTTTTGTGAATGTGAAAAACTAAAATATGTTTTTTATGCCGAAAGTAAGACCTCTTGGGACAAAATAACAATCAGCTCGAATAACAACTGCTTAACGAGTGCTGATATTCATTATAATGGCTGTGATGGTATTTACACTTCAAAGGTAACGGCTGAGCCGACTTGTACGGCAACGGGTACGAAAACCTACACCTGCTCATGCGGTAACAGCTATACCGAAACAGTCAACAAGCTTGCCCATACTTACAAAACCACCACAACAAAAGCAACTCTCACGGCGAACGGTAAAATAATAGTGTCTTGTTCTGCTTGCGGTACAAAGAACTCGACCAAAACAATCTACTATCCAAAAACAATAACTCTTTCCACAACGGCATACACCTACAACGGCAAGGTAAGAACGCCGTCCGTAACTGTTAAAGACAGCAAGGACAACATTCTCAAAAAAGGCACTGATTATACCGTGAAATATGAAAGCGGCAGAACGGAAACGGGCAAATACACAGTTACAGTTTCTTTCAAAGGTAACTACAGCGGTACAAAAAAATTGTACTTCACAATTGCACCTAAAGCGGTAACGGGTCTTAAGGCAACACAGACGTCTACCGCAATAACACTTCAATGGAACAAGGTAACAGGTGCAGACGGCTATGTAGTGTACAAATACAATGCCGCTACAAAGAAGTACGAAAGGGTAAAGGCTGTAACCGACACAAGTCTTAAGGTTTCAAGTCTCAAAGCAGGCACTGTATATAAATTTAAAGTCAGAGCGTACAAGAAAGATAACGGTACTATTTGGGGAAAATATTCATCTGTATTCAAAACAGCAACAAAGCCTGCAACACCAACGCTTAAACTCACTTCAACAACCAAAGGTAAGGCAACAGCCACATGGACAAACGTTTCCGGTGAAAGCGGGTATCAGCTTTACTATTGCGAAAGCAAAACAGGAACATTCAAAAAAGTGAAGAATTATGCTCAAGACATCACGCAAGGCTCAAAAGCAAAGCTTACAAGCAAAAAGACTTACTATTTCAAGGTTCGTGCATACAAAACCGTAAACGGAAAAACAATTTACGGTGCTTGGAGTACTGTTAAGAGTGTGAAGATTAAATAAACGAACACAAGGGAGGGGCTGTACAGCTTCGGCGGCGCACACCTTGCCTCAACCGCTCAATTGCCCGCGTCCGAGTAAAAAAGTTTTCACAATCTGAAATATTTTTTGAAAATCACT
>CAZNQI010000094.1:0-6349 GCA_964575375.1 uncultured Faecalibacterium sp. | reverse complement strand
ACGGAGAATCATTGTGCAAAGCTCATAGTTATAATGTCCCCACACACCGTTTATAAGGTTATATGAAGTCATAATATTGCAAGGTTTCGCGGTTTTAACACAAATTTCAAACGGGCGAAGATAAATTTCACGAAGCGCTCTTTCGGATACTCTTGAATCGTTTTTAGCTCTGTTGTATTCTTGGTTGTTGCAAGCAAAATGCTTCGGACAAGCACTTCTTCCACCTGATTGAATACCTGTAACATACGCAGAAGCGATTTTTCCGCAAAGAAGAGGATCCTCGGAGAAATATTCAAAGTTTCTGCCGCAAAGAGGGTTTCTGTGAATATTCATACCGGGAGCAAGAAGCACATCTGTACCCTTAACTGCCATTTCTTTGCTAAGGAGCATAAGAAGCTGTGTTACAAACTTTTCATCAAAGCTACAAGCAAGAAGTGTTCCTATCGGCATAAGCGAGCAAGTAGCAGAAAGTCTGATACCCGACGGTCCGTCGGTAGTTGTAACAGCGGGAACTCCTTTTGCACGAAGCGACGGTAAAACGCCTGCAAAGCAGCCTGCGTTACCCGGTACGCCGAGCTTGCTGTTCATAACGTAATCGCCTCTTGAAATAGCTTCAAGCTCCTCGAGAGAAAGCTGTGCCACAAAATCCTCCATAGACACCTTGCCGTTTTTAACATCTATGAGCTTATAGCCCTTATCACCCGTCATCGGAATGTCTTTAGGCATATTTGAAAGTATAATTTGCTTTAAATCATAATCTTTTTTATAAACGGGTACATTTTTTAATTCATAGGTGCTGCCGTTTTTTTGTGCTGATATTATATCAAAGCTTTCCCTCGGTGCTGCAACTTGAGTAAGCTGTTCAAAAACTGTTGTTTCTTCTGCGCTATAGGTGTAAACGTCCTTTGCATCCCTGACACTGTTGCCTACAGAGAAAATATACTCACCCTTTTCTATAACATAAGCGGACTTAAACGAGGTCTTACCGCTTTCGTCGTAGCTTGCAAGCTCTCTTTCACTAACGAAAACAGAAATTTCCTGCTTTTCGCCTTTTTTTATGGTATCCGTCTTTTTAAAGCCGACAAGAACTCTGTACGGATTACCTAAAGCATCGCAAGGCTTTTGCAAATAAACCTGTACAACCTCTTTGCCCTCATATTCACCTGTATTTGTAACTGTGCAGGTAATATTAAAACCTTTTTCGCCCTCAAGAGTCAGTTTTTCACATTTTGTTGTTTGAATGTTGAAAGCTGTGTAGCTCAAACCGAAGCCGAAAGGATACTGTACGTCATCCTTTGAGAAGGTTTCAAAATAACGGTAGCCTACATATATATCCTCCGTATAATTGTTGTAATCCTTGCCGCCAAAATCCTTTGCAGAAGGATAGCTTTCGTAGCTTTTTGCAACTGTCATTGCAAGCTTACCCGACGGTACCGTTTTGCCGGAAAGAAGGTCTGCCACAGCGTTACCGCTTTCCATACCACCTTGCCATACAATCATAACAGCAGATATTTTATTTTCAAAAAGCTCAACCCAAGAAAGGTCCATAATACAGCCGATATTAAGAAGTACAACTGTCTTTTGGAACTCAGCCGTAACCTTATTAAGCATTTCAAGCTCTTCGTCAGTTATGTAGTAGCTGCCCTTTTCCAAGGCATTTTCTCTGTCCTCACCGCTCGAACGTCCGATAACCACAACAGCACAGTCCGAAGCGCCTCTTGCCATTTTAACAAGGTCTTCCGTGAGTGGCATTTCAGGATAAAATCTCGGCCAATGTCCCCATACGCCGTGGTAAATTTCGTTTGCATCACACCACGAGGAGTATATTCCTGCAAGGTTCTCGTTGAGCTTTAAGCTTTCACAATTTCTTATACCGTCAATAAGATTTACGGCGTAAGGCTTATTAACATCGCCGCCCGAGCCGTAGCCTGTAAAAAACCAATCCTTCTGAACTCTGCCGAAAAGAGAAACTCTTGTGTCTTTCTTTAACGGTAATGTGCCGTTGTTTTTAAGAAGGACTGCACCTTGTGCCGCCGCGTACCTTAACATCTCGGGCATACCCTCGGTTACAACACTTTGTGTATTCAAATTTCGGTTTTCTCCCTGTGCAAGCGAATTAAAAATCTTGCCCGCAAAGCCTATAACCTTATCCTTGATTTTCATAACTTTCTCCCTTAATCTCTGTCTAATATTTGCTTAAATTTATTTCTGTTTATTTCGTGAACGATAACCGATATACAAATAATGCCCACGGCAAGACCTGCCGCAATTTCTATCGTTTGGGTAAACGATTCTTTAAAAAGAAGGTCGTCTCCCATAACAAAATAATATGTGGTGTAATAAAGCTTGCCGCCGGGAACAAGAGGAATTATCGAACAGCCGAGTATTGGTGTTGCAGGAGCTTTAAGAACTCTCGCCATAACCTCAGCGTAGATTGTTGCCGCCAACGCCGGAAAGAGATTTTGAAGCATTAAAAACTCTGTAAAATGGCAAGCAATTATATATACTCCCGTTACAAGCGCGCCACCCAAGGCGATGAAAAAGATTCTCTCTTTTTTTACTTTGAAAAGAATTGAAAAGCCTACCGTACCCGCAGTTCCCGAAATCATAAGTTTAATAATCTCTGTTAACATCATACCCTTATCCTCCTTAAAGAATGTTTCTTGCAAAGAGGATGGGTATTGCAAAGCCGCAAGCAATAGCCATTGCAAGTATAACCGATTCGAGCAGTCTCAAAAGACCGGACATTAAATCTCCGCAAAGCATTTCTCTAACGGAATTTATCAGCATAAAGCCGGGAATTATGAGCATTATATCTCCAATCATTATCATATCCGCATTATTACCAAAGCCCATTTTAACAAAAAGTAATGCTAATGAGCCGGCAAGGATCGACTGCAATACCGTAAAGAAAAGCTTGCTTGCTCCCGTCGCTTTTATGTAATGCTGCATAAGATAAATCATTACAGCAATCGGAAGTGTTGCAACACCGTCGAGCAGAGTGCCACCGAAAAATATTGCAAATGCAAATGAACTCAGCATATAACCGCACGCAACGAACAAGCTCAAGTGATTTTTTTCACTCGTTATTTCTTCAAGCTTTTTTCTTGCTTCATCAATATCAGGAGTTGTACTGCATATAGTTCTCGACAAATCGTTAAGCTGTTCCAATCTTTTGAAATTAACGCCGTAGGAATAAATTCTTCGTGTTTGAGAATGTGATCTGCCGTCATTATCTATGACAGTTGCGTGCATCATAGATACAACCGAAAAAATCTGTGTATCCTTCATATTATATGCATAACCTATTCTTAACACTGTTTCTTCCACACGGTTTATTTCAGCACCGCATTTTACCATACTTTTACCGAGATCCAAAGCCAGAGACAAGACCTTTTCTGCCTTTGTAACTTCATTTTCTTTCATAAAATTCTCCTATAAAATTGTTTTAGAGACACAGCCATTATAATACGGCAAGCACGGCAAAGTCAATAGATACTTATTTAATAACTTTGATTGAAATATTTTTTCAGCTCTTCGGGATAATCCTTAAGTATTATGTCGTACTTTCTGTAGTATTCACCTGTGGTACTGTCCTTTGTTACGGTTGCCTTGTTTTTTGAAAGAAGCTTTACTATATTGTATACGTCAAGCCAAATTTGATTTGTACCCTCTTTTTGACTCTCGTCAAATATTAATTGCAAGCCTAAATGCAAATGAGGAACACTCATACCGTTTACGTTGCTTTTTGTTGAATACCCCGTCATCCCCATATAACCTATAACCTGACCTGCTTTAACCTTACTGCCGAGTTCTATATCACTATGATAAGGTCTGTCCTTTCTCAAATGTGCATAATAGTACGAGCGCATTCCGTCAAAGGAGCGAATACCAATTCTCCAGCCTCCGTATTGATTCCAGCCTATACATTCAACAACTCCGCCTTCGACAGCTACAATAGGTGTGCCGACATAACCGAGCAAATCGTTGCCGAGGTGTGTTCTTTTGTAGCCATAGGTTCTTGCGTTTCCGAAATCATCGTAATGCGAATATGAAAAGCCCTCTGCTATCGGACTGTACGCCACAAGACCGTAGCCTGTTACTATTTTTTCTCCACCGTTACCGTCCGGCGCCTCTTTCTCGTATTCAGACAAAAAGCCACCGAGAATAGCTGTGAAAACTTTTTTATAGTATATATAATACTTATTGCTTTCCATCAAATCGTCCACCGTATAGCTGTCGCCCAATTCATCAAGAAGCTTACTTATATCTGAGCTTTTGTAGTTTTCCCAATTGTTACCGTTTTTCACTGCCAGATACGACAACACATCAATCCAGCTTATATGATAAAGCTTATCGTAGGTTTCGATATCTAAATTCATACTGTCCTGCAGTGCTGAATAAGAAACATTCATTTCTGCCCATTTTATATAAGTTTGTTCACTTTCGCTTTCTTTTGTTTCTGCAAAAACAATGGTATATGTCAAAAAAACACCGACGAAAATTATAACTAAAGCTGTTAAGCACAAAAGCACTTTACCCTTATATAGACGAATAACCATAGCGCACCTTCTTTTTTGGGATTATATAATTTTATGATTTTTGCGCTTTTCATATAACAGTTTTAATAAAAGGTTTGTAAAAGCCTGCTCGCTCGGTGGCGCCGAACCGTTCCTGCGATGGGGACCATCGCAGGATTTTCGCTGAAAGCGAAAATGCGCGTGCGTTCTTTCGCACGCGCACGGTTCGGCGCCTCCCAAGCGTTACACTACACTTTCTTCAGACGATGCATTTGTAAGCTTATAAACTTCACTTTCTATCAGTGCCGTTACCTCATCAACATCAAAAACAATGCCTTTCGACAAAAGAAAGGAAACAACAAATTCCTTTTTTTGATTTCCGGTCTTACTGCCAAAAAGCTGCTCTGCCGCCTCAACTGCAACTTTAACCCATTTTTGAAGATTTTCGTATCTGCTCTCGCTTAATTTGTTTTTGACAATCGGTATCACAACAACAGTAAGTACCGACGATAAAAGTGCAATAAGGCACTCAATAATAAAAGTAATATCAAATTTCATAATTCCATTCTCCTTTTTATACAGTTTTTTTAATTGTTTTTTCAAGGGCTGTAACCCTTTGTTCAATAAGCTTTAGCTTTTCTTCACTTAAAGACTCACGTCTTTCAAGAGTGTATGTTCTCTCAATTAAGTTGTTATGTTTTTCAACCTGCTTTTCAAGCTCTGCGAGTCGATAATTTGTAATTTTGCCGGATGTAATTATACCGGCAAATGTGCCGAACAAGGTGCCGGCAAGACTTATAAGTGCTACAACAACTGTTTCAGACACCGTTAAAGCACCTCGCAATAATCAAGACAAACCCAACCCGATGGTGTTCTGCCCCAATTACCATTTATTTCAAACGCCGTAAATGTAAGCCCTTTCACATATCCGTTAACCTTAGAGCCTGCAATTTTTAAGATTTTCTTTTTAGCACTTTCAGTCATATCGCTGTACATTACTTTTTCCGCAGTAATGCTTGGCGCCTTTCTGACATTCAACACATTCGCCTTTGTTACCTTGTAATTTCCCAAAGGATACTGTTTATCGTCAGCTTCTTTAAGCGTTTTAAACTTTAAACCTTTACTGTTTGATATTTTTGTAAAGCTGTCATCAACAAAAAACAACTCTTCGGGCTTTGATGTTTGTATTGTAGCTGTAAGCACCCACTTTCCGTTTGAATTCTTTGTCCAGCCGTTTCCTTTGTACTTACCTTTACCTGCAGAAATATGCAAATGATTGCCTACTCCTCCATCACTTCCCTCTCTAAGGATTTTCTCTTTTCTTTTGAAGATATCACCTACAGCGATTTTCTTTAAATCGTCATCGTTCGGATGAGTTACCATAATAACTACGTAATCTTCACTACCGTCTGCAAACACAACAGGTGTTGTACTTTCAAGCCATATCGTATTTGTTCCCTTTGCAGCAACACCATAGATGCGTTTAACAATCATTTCATCGCAAGGGCAGAACAACCAATCTCTGCCTGTATCGGCACCACCCTCGTCAATAGGATAATCTTTAGGCGTACCTGTAGTGTGGGGCAAATGGGAAGTTTCACCGAGATAGGTTTGAGTAATTCTCATCGTTTTACAAGGATAAATTAACTTGTTCTCGTTCACTTTTTTATACTCCTTTCATAAACAAAAAACTGCTCTTGCATTAAATCAATGCAAAGGCAGTAACTATTTTTAATGTGAATTTGCGGTTTCACAATTTCAAGTTTAGAGCATAAAATTGAATTTGTCAATAGTTTTTAGAACAAATGTTCGATTTTATTTAAATTAAA
>CAZNQI010000093.1:0-6445 GCA_964575375.1 uncultured Faecalibacterium sp. | reverse complement strand
CCGATTTATCGTATGCATGGATTTGTGACCAGAGAAGGTGATGGCAGAGCAAAGACCAATGCTTATATTGCAGGTGGTACAAAAGGAAAAGATGGAAAGCCGTTGGATGCAGGGATGGATATTTTTCATAGAGGATTGTGTCTTCCAAGTGATAATAAGATGACTGCGGAAGAGCAGGATGTGATTATTGAAGTTATTAAGAAGTGTTTTAAATAGAAGAGCAGATTATTTAAAGAGTTTATTTGTAATTCTAAGAATTAAGAAAGTATTATGAAAATGGAACGTAAAAAAGGGATATATGAAAAATATATAAAGCGTTTGATAGATATCATGTGTTCGTTAGCGGCACTTTTGGTATTTTGGTGGTTGTATATTATTGTAGCAATATTAGTTAAGATTAAACTAGGATCTCCGGTATTATTTACACAACCTCGTCCGGGTTTGGTTAATCCAAAGACAGGAAAAGAAACTGTATTTAAAATGTATAAGTTTCGTACCATGACAGATGAAAAGGACGAAAATGGAAATCTTCTTCCAGATGAAGTGCGGCTCACGAAGTTTGGAAAGTGGCTTAGAAGTACAAGTTTAGATGAGCTTCCAGAGGTTTTCAATATTCTAAAAGGCGATATGAGTATTATCGGACCTAGACCTCAACTTGTGAGAGATATGGTATTCATGACACCAGAACAGAGAATGCGTCACACTGCAAAACCCGGACTTTCCGGACTTGCCCAAGTAAATGGTAGAAATGCTATCAAGTGGGAAGATAAGCTGGAATGGGATTTGAAGTACATAAAAAAAGTAAGTTTTATTGAAGATATGAAAATTATTTTCATGACGGTTCAGAAAGCTTTTATTAAGCAGGAAGGAATTACGGAAGAGGATGCGGCAACTGCCACGGACTTTGGGGATTATCTGCTTGCGAATGGGAAAGTTAGTGAAAGTGAGTATCAGAGTCGGCAGAGGGAAGCGAGAGAAATATTAGGAATATTGTAAATTATGAATGAATTAGTTTCGATTATAATGCCTTCCTATAATACCGGGAAGTATATTGCAGAAAGTATAAAATCTGTACAAGCACAAACATATGAGAATTGGGAATTGATCATTGTAGATGATTGCTCTAAGGATAATACGGATTCTGTTGTAGCTGAATTTCAGGATAAAAGAATAGTTTATCTAAAGAATGAAGTTAATTCAGGTGCTGCTGTATCAAGAAATCGTGCTTTAAGAGAAGCAAAGGGACGTTGGATTGCTTTTTTAGATAGTGATGATTTGTGGTTGCCAGAAAAACTGGAAAAACAGGTTTCTTTTATGAGAGAAAATGGATATGCATTTTCTTATACAAATTACATGGAAATTAATGAAAAATCAGAACCGACGGGAGTTAAAGTAACAGGTCCTAAACATATTACGAAACGTGGTATGTATAACTATTGCTGGCCGGGTTGTCTTACGGTTATGTATGATGCTAATGTAGTTGGATTGATTCAGATTCAAGATATTAAGAAAAATAATGATTATGCGATGTGGCTAAAAGTTTGTAAAAAAGCAGATTGCTATTTATTAGATGAAGAATTGGCTATGTACAGGCGAGGCAGAAGTGGAAGTATTAGTACACATGGATATGCGGCTTTGATTAAGTGGCATTATAAGTTGTTTAGAGATGCTGAAAAGCAGAACATGTTGATGAGTGGGATTAATACTTGTATCAATATGATGTTTGGGATATATAAAAAAATTCATTATGTAATAAAGTAAGAGGAAAGAATGATGGAGAGAGATTCAATTCTTTACAAGATTAGAAGAAAAGGTCAAGTAGTAGCACAGAAATTTGTGCCAGCAGAGATAATGTCAAGATTGTATTCGAGAATTGTATTAAAGAAAGATGTTAATTTAAAGGAACCAAAGACTTTTAATGAAAAAATTCAGTGGTGTAAAATTCATTATTATCCAAATAATGAATTGGTCATTAAGGGTGCTGATAAATATGCGGTACGTGATTATGTAAAAGAAAAAGGTTTAGAAAATATTCTGGTTCCTTTGTTAGGAAATTGGGAAAATCCGAATGATATAGATTGGGATAAGTTGCCTGCAAAGTTTGTGTTGAAATGTAATCATGGTTGTGCTTATAACCTTTTGTGTCCAGATAAAGAAAAATTAAATAAGATGGATACAATTAAGCAATTGAAAGAATGGCTAAAAGAGGATTTTGGAGCATTTAATATAGAGCTACATTATTCAAAAATTAAGCCGAGAATGGTTACCTGTGAAGAATATTTAGGTGATTGTATAACGGATTATAAGTTTTTTTGTTTTAATGGTAAGCCAGAATACATATATGTATCAAATGATTTAATACATGACAGACAAGCTCAAATTGGATTTTTTTATTTAGATGGTACTAAGATGCCATTAAAAAGAGATGACTATACAGATATTGAAAGTGCTGAATTGCCATCATTTTTTGGTGAGATGAAAAAGGCAGCAGAGATTTTATGTGCGGATTTTCCATTTGTAAGAGTAGATTTTTTCTTGGCAAATGATACTTACTATTTTGCAGAACTTACTTTTACCCCAGGTGGAGGAATGATGCCGTTTAATCCCAATAAGTACGATTTGGAATGGGGAGAGAAATTGAATCTTGATGAGATTATATTTTAAAGGTTGTTATTATGTGTATAATGAATGAACTAAAATCCAAGTTGGAAAAATGTAGTGTAAAAGTAATTAATCCATTGTCTGCAATCAATGATATCTATCAAATTTTAAAGATTTGTTATGAGGAGGATGGCAAAAGATATTGTTCTAGAGATTATGCAAAAGCTATGTGTGAAAAGTGGGAGAATACACAAGTTTTATTTATGGCTTATAATCAAGATAATGATTTGTTAGGTTTTGCAGTAGCAGAACCTAAAGAAGATTGGGTTAGCTTTGAGATTTTAAAAGTGCCTAAAAAATTTCAGAACCTAAATGTTATAGAAACATTGGTGGTTAGTGTTGTGAATTATTTTTTTAAAAGTGGTCTTCCATATAAATATATAAAAATAAAGATTTGTTTTGAGTAATTTTAATTTTGTGGAAATTAGGAAAATGTGTAAGAAAAATATTTTATTTATATCAAAATTATCGGGGAATTTGTGGGCAGGTCCCAATAATAGTGTTCCAGAACAAGTGCGGGCACAATCTAAAGTAGATAACGTATTCTGGTATAATATTAATGAGGTATGTCGAGAAGAATGGAAGAAAGATGGATTAGATTGTAAATGTTTAAAAGATTATCCAACAGGAAGATTAATTGATTTGCCAAATCCTTTTAATAAGCCAGATGTGGCAATTGTAGAAGAAGTATATTGTTATCCTTTTAACAAGATAATATATGATTTACACAAGTATCATATACCATATATTATTGTACCAAGAAGTACATTGACTGAGCAGGCACAAAAAAATAAAAAAATAAAAAAGATAATAGGAAATTTTGTTTTTTTTAATCAGATGATTAAAAAATCAATAGCAATCCAATATTTGACAGAGCAAGAGAAAAAAGAGTCTATTAATAGATGGAAAAAGAAGTGCTATGTTATTCCAAATGGAATACATCTTCCGTTAAAATATGAAAAAAGTTTGAGTAGCGATGGGATTAAAGCTACATATATTGGGCGCGTAGATATATATCAGAAAGGGTTAGATATGCTTTTGGAAGCTGTGGCTAATAAAAAAGATATATTAAGAGTGAATAATTTTAAATTATCTATATATGGTCCCAATATTGATGGAGCAAGACAAAAATTAAATCAGATGATATATGATAATAATATACAGGATATTGTTTCTATAAAAGATGCTGTTTTAAATGAAGAAAAGAAAAAAGTTTTATTAGAAACAGATTTATTTATGATGAGTTCACGATTTGAAGGATTACCAATGGGGCTTGTTGAAGCTTTAGCATATGGAATTCCTTGTTTGGTTACCAAAGGAACAAATATGGCAGATAAAGTGGAAGAATATGAAGCCGGATGGACTTGTGGAAATAATGTTTCTGAAATTGAAAATGCAATAATTTCTATGATAAATAATAGGGAAAAATTATATGTCTATAAATTTAATGCTGAGAAATTGGCCAAACAGTATTCTTGGGATTGTATCGCAAGAAGAAGTCATGATATTTATGAAGCTATTCTAGAAAATAAACGAGGAATATATAATGGAAAAAATAATAAAAAAATTACTACATTTTTTACCAGATAGTATATGCATTCAAATGATGTATTTTTATCATTTTCATAAATTTGCGAATTTAAAAGATCCCAAAACATTTAATGAAAAACTACAATGGCTGAAGTTGCATGATAGAAATCCAGAGTACACTATAATGGTAGATAAGTATTTGGTAAAAGATTATGTGGCTAAAAAAATTGGGGATGAATATATAATTCCAACTTTGGGAGTATGGAATAGTCCAGAAGAGATAGATTTTGAAGCACTTCCTAATCAATTTGTACTTAAATGGAATCATGATTCTGGAAGTATTGTGATTTGTAAAGATAAAAATGTATTAAATGTAAATGAAGCCATGTGCAAGTTACAGAGGGGAAAGAAGTACTCAGGATATTGGTATGGTCGTGAGTGGCCATATAAAAATGTAGAGCCTAAAATTATAGCTGAAACATATATGGAAGACGATTTGTTTCCGGAGCTGATAGATTACAAATTTATGTGCTTTGATGGAAAAGTAAAAGTTATATTTACTTGTTCAGGTAGATATTCGTCAGAAGGTTTAAGGGTAACATTTTATGATAGGGAATGGAATAAGCTCCCATTTATTAGACATTATAAAGCTTGTTCAGAAACGCAGAAGAAACCAAGTACATTTGATAAAATGGTTTTTTTAGCTGAACAGTTAGCTACAGATATTCCTTTTGTCAGAATTGATTTTTATGAAATTAATGGAAAGCCATATTTTGGAGAAATAACACTTTTTCCTGGAAGTGGATTTGAACCATTTACACCATCAGAATGGGATTTGAAATTAGGCGATTGGATAAAACTTCCCGATGTGTTAAAAAAAGTGTAATAATATTGATTGTATTTAGGAGCATAAAATGATTTTATATTTTTCTATTGTTATATTATCAATAATAATTGCATATACAGCAGAGAAAAGGAATAGTGTGACATGGATGTTTAGTTCAGTAATAAGTATTTCCTTATTGGCAGGACTTCGTGATCTTAGCGTAGGAACAGATACATACACATATTTTCGAATTTTTAATAATTTAGCAAATGAAGGAACATCATTTGTAGAGCCTGGTTTTGCTTTTATTTGTCGTTTGTTGATGGAGTTGTTAGGTGATGCAAGGGCATTATTTATTTTTTTTGCGTTTATTATAAATATATTGATTGTTGGAAGATTGTGGGAGTTAAGAGATAGGGCATCATTTGGGTATATGTTTTTTTTATATGTTACTATTTTTTTCCCTCAATCGATGAATATTTTAAGGCAGTATTTAGCGGTAGCTATAATTTTTTATGCAACGCATTATTTAGAAAAATTTCAATATATTAGATTTTTAATATTGAATGTTGTCGCATTTACAATTCATTTTTCTAGTGCAATTGTATTAGTATTGATACTTCCATATTATTATGTACAGACGAAAGGTATTACTAAGAAAAAAATTTTACTAACTTTGTTATTGATAGGATTAACTCCTGTAATTTTATGGATTTATATATTGGTTTATGGAGAATATGAAGTATATTTAGAAAGTACTTCAGAAAATATTGGATTATTAGTTGTTTTTAGAATAGGACTTATTATATTATTTGCTTTATTAATGAAGATACCTAATACACATCTTCCAAACAGCAAAAAAAGAGAAGACTTATTTAAAGTAATATCGACTGTTTATATTATTGCAGTGGCGTTATCATTTATGGGGAGTTTTTATGAATATGTTGGTAGGATTTCAATATATTTTATGATTTTTGAAGTTCCATTTGCAGCGATAATATCACGTATGGAAAAAAAGAGGGTGTTTAATATATTATATACTTTTCTTGCATTATACTTTTTGATAGTAAAAACAGGGATTCTTGGAGAGAGTGGTATAATGCCATATAAATTATATATGTTTGCCATATAATATTTTATGTTTAGGAGATAGATAAATGTGTGATTCAGAAATTATTGTATCAGTAATATGCAATACATATAATCATGAAAAGTACATAAGGGATACGTTGCTTGGATTAACAAAACAAAAGACTTCTTTTAGATACGAAATACTTATTCATGATGATGCATCTGATGATGGAACAGTTGAAATAATAAGGGAATTTGTGAAGAATTTTCCTAATTTAATATTTCCGATATATCAAAACAATAATCAATATTCTCAAGGAATTAGTATTACTAAGGTATATCAATATCCAAGAGTTA
>CAZNQI010000092.1:0-6451 GCA_964575375.1 uncultured Faecalibacterium sp. | reverse complement strand
CAAAGCCTATTTCGTCAAAGCCTGCTTCAATAGCTGCTAAAACAAATTCTTCATCGCTGCCTTTTGCGTGAAAACAACGAGTAGTATGTGTGTGATAATTGTATTTCATTGAAATCATATCCTTTTTTGTTTAATGCTTTTATATAATAGCACAAAAAAACGCATAAGGCAATTATAAAAATATTGAAAAATTACTTCAATTGTGTTATTATTAAAAATACGAACTGCAAAAATGAAAGGAGAAAAACAAAATGAGAGTAATTGTAATGAATGATGCTTATGAAATTTCACAGCAAGCAAGTGAGCTTATAATAAAGCAAATTGAAAAAAATCACGGTAGTGTTTTAGGCTTTGCAACGGGCGCATCCCCTATCGAAACATACAAAAGGATTATCGAAAAGTACAACGAGGGCAAGGTTAGCCTTAAACATATCACAACATTCAATCTTGACGAATATGTGGGACTTACAAGAGATAATGTCAACAGCTATTTCTATTTTATGTGGGATAATCTTTTCGGAAAAACCGATGTTGATATTGAAAAGGTAAATTTCCTGAGTGGTATGGCAGAAGACAGCGAAAAAGAATGTGAAAGATACTACGAAGCAATTAAAGCTTGTGGCGGTATTGACATTCAGCTTCTCGGTATCGGAACAAACGGACATATCGGCTTTAATGAGCCGGGCGACAAGTTTGCAGACGGACCGTTTAAAATTAAGCTCACACAAAGCACGATTGATTCAAACAAAAAATATTTTGAAGCAGTGGGCGATACTATGCCCGAGTATGCTTATACAATGGGTATAGGCGACATTATGAGAAGCAAAAAGATTATTCTTATTGCAACGGGTGCATCGAAAGCAAATGCTGTCAAGGCTATGATAGAGGGTGAAGTGTCTCCCTCTTGTCCGGCTTCTATTTTACAGCTTCATGCAGATGTAACGGTATTGCTTGATAAAGATGCAGCTTCGCTTTTAGGAGATAAGAAATGAGCTTAGGTTTAACTGATAAGTTGAAAAAGAGTCCGAAAATAAAGAAGATTCAGGTTAACGAAAACGGTGCGGTTGAGCTTTCCTGGTCTAAGGTTGAGGGTGCGGAAAAATATGCAGTTAAAAGATGTACCTGTCTTTCGGAAGAATTTGAAACTGTAATTTGGGTAAAAAAATGCGAATATATCGATGAGTCGGTTGAGCAGGATACTAATTATTGGTACAAAATAACTGCTTGGAAAAAACTTGAAGGAAAGAAAACCTCAACCAAAACAAGCGCAGTAAAAGCAGTTGTTTCGAGCAAAATTGCTTCTCCTAAGGATATCGCTTTGGCTCCTCAGAAGAAAACAGGCATTAAGATTACTTGGAAAAATACCGAAGGTGTGGACGGCTGCATAATCAACAGAAGAAATGATTTCTATAAGCAGATTTTGCCGATTGCCAAGGCAAAGGGAGAGGAATTTTCGGATGACGGTATTGTTTCCGGACAGGTGTATCATTATTCTTTGCAATATTTTAAGGACGGCGAAAGAGTAAGATACGGAAAATTCAGCAAGGAGATTGACTGCATACATCTTAGCAGTGGTGCAATTTTATCTCTTAAAGGTAAATTTTCAAGAAAGGTTAAGCTTTCACTTCGTTTGGTTGCAGGTGCAGACGGCTATATCCTTTTAAGAAGTGAGGATAAGGACGCAGAGTTTAAAGAGGTCGCAAGAACAACATCCGGCTTTGATTTAAATATTACGGACAAGGTTGAAAGCAGATTCAAAAATTGCTACTATGCTGTTTGTGCTTATAAAAAAATTGAAAATCAGGAATTTGTAAGTGCGCGTAGTAAGATTGTTTCTAAAAGAGGAAAATAAGGGTTGCAGGTTCAGCTTTTTTTCTTATTTTTGTTGATTTTTATTGACTAATTTTAATTTGTAGTTTACAATATAGATACTAAATTTAGCTTTTTGTTGGAGGTATTAAGTATGAATAAAACTTTAAAAAAGATCGTTTCGCTTCTTCTGGCTCTTATGATGATTTTATCTGTTTCTGCTGTTTCTTTTTCCTGCTTTGCTGCTGATGATGCGGTTGCAGTCGAAACTGTAGAAAATGCAGAAGAATCCGAAGAACATACTTTTATGTTTGAGGTTATTTTCGGCTTTTGGATTGAAATATTTGCGCTTTTTAAATACATATTCTATGATGTATTCCTCGGCGTTCCTGCTTAAAAAGTTTTATAAGCTTCAGCTGTATCGAAATTGGTATTTTGATACAGCTGTTTTTTTTGTCTTTTTTTATCGTTTTTTGTTGCTATTTTACCGGAAAAGTGTTATTATTTACATTGGTAACTTCCGAGTAAATTGCAAACACAATAACTTAAATAAAGTGTGTTTAATTTCTCGGTTGTAACATAGAAATGATGTGTGCTTTCTTTTTTGTTTGTCTTTTTTATAATAGGCATACATAAAAGGAAATGTGTGGGAGTTTAGGAGAATACATTTTAAATAGCATAATGCATTTTTAAGCCCTTACGGGTAAGAAAAAAAGAAAGGATCATAGATGTATGAAGTACAGTTATTATCCGGGATGTACACTCAGAACAAAGGCAAAAGATCTTGACAATTTTGCAAGAATATCTGCAAAGGTATTGGGCTTCGAGCTCGAGGAGATCGAAGATTGGCAATGCTGTGGCGGAGTGTATCCCTTGAGCAGTGATGAGATTGCAACAAAACTTTCAAGTGTTCGTGCTTTGAACGAAGCAAAGACAAAGGGCCAAAGCCTTGTTACCTTGTGCTCTGCTTGCCATCATGTTATTAAACGAGTTAATGACGATATGAAAAATGTCGAGGATATTTGTTTCAAAGCAAACAACTACCTTAAACTGCCTGAGCCTTACTGTGGCGAAACTGAGGTTTTGCATTTTCTTGAGGTTCTTCGTGATAAGGTGGGCTTTGATGAGCTTAAAAAGAGAGTTGTAAATCCTCTTACGGGCAGAAAAATAGGCGCATATTACGGTTGCCTCTTGCTTCGCCCGAGCGAAATTCTTGCTTTTGATAATCCTGAAAACCCCACAATTATTGAAGATTTTATTCGAGCAATAGGTGCAGAGCCCGTTGTGTATCCTTACAGAAACGAATGCTGCGGAGGATACATTTCTTTAAAGAACAAGGACCTTTCAAGAACGATGTGCGACAATGTTGTGGACAGTGCCTCATCTTTTGGTGCGGAAATGCTTATAACAGCTTGTCCTCTTTGTCAGTACAACTTAACAAAGAATTCAAAGGGCGATATCCCCGTTTATTATTTCACTGAGCTTTTAGCTGAAGCTTTGGGGCTTAAATCGGAGGTGAGTGAATAAATGCATACCGGTAACAATCAAGTCGAAATCATAAAAGAAATCAGTGGCACAAATCCACTCAAATGTATGAAGTGCGGTAAATGCTCCGCATCTTGTCCGAGTTTTGATGCTATGGATATAAAGCCTCATCAGTTTGTGTCCTATGTTATTAATGAAGATGTTGAGTCTTTGGCAAAAAGCGAAGCTTTATGGTATTGTCTTTCCTGCTTTGCCTGCGTTGAGCGTTGCCCGAGAGATGTAAAGCCGGGTAAAATTGTTGATGCGGCAAGACAGATTGTTGTAAGACAAAAAGGTCAAAGTTATCTTGTGCCCGACGAAATACCGGCTTTGCTTGACGAAGATTTACCTCAACAGCTTCTTGTGAGTGCTTTCAGAAAGTTCAGGAGGTGATTTCGTGAAAGGTATAGGAGTATTTGTCTGCCACTGCGGTAGCAATATTGCAGCAACGGTTGACGTTAAAAAGGTTGTAGAAATGGCAAGGCTTGAGCCGGGAGTAGTACACGCTGAAGATTATCAGTATATGTGCTCCGAAGCAGGTCAAGAAAAAATAGCAGCAGCTATTAAAGAAAAGAACCTTGCAGGTATCGTAGTTTGCTCTTGTTCACCGAGAATGCACGAAGCCACTTTCAGAAAGTGCGCTGAAAAAGCAGGTATCAACTCTTATATGGTTGAAATCGCAAACATTCGTGAGCAATGCTCGTGGATACACAAGGATATTAAAGAGGGTACTGAAAAGGCTGTTATTCTCACAAGAGCGGCAATTGCAAAGGTAAGTCTCAACACTTCCCTTATGCCCGGTGAAAGCGGCGTTACAAAAAGAGCACTTGTTATCGGTGGTGGTATCGCAGGTATCCAAACAGCACTTGATATCGCTGATGCAGGCTATGAAGTTGATATCGTTGAAAAAACACCGTCAATCGGTGGTAAGATGGCACAGCTTGATAAGACTTTCCCGACACTTGACTGCTCGGCTTGTATCCTTACACCGAAAATGGTTGATGCGGCAGCTCACGAAAAGATAAATATTTATTCATACAGCGAGATTGAAAAGGTTTCAGGCTTCGTTGGTGATTTTACGGTTGACATTCGTAAAAAAGCAAGATATGTTGATATGGATAAGTGTACAGGCTGTGGAGTTTGTATGGAAAAATGTCCGAGCAAAAAAGCTCCGAGCGAATTTAACAGCGGACTTAACAACAGACCTGCAATCTACACTCCTTTTGCACAGGCTATTCCTAATGTACCTGTTATTGACCCTACACAGTGTATAAAGCTCAAAACAGGTAAATGTGGTGTTTGCGAAAAATTCTGCCAAGCAGGCGCAATCAACTACAAGCAGGAAGATGAAATAGTAACAAACAAATACGGTGCAATTGTTGTTGCAACAGGCTTTGAGGTTATTAAGCTCGACAATCTCGGCGAGTATGCCTACGGTCAAAGCAAGGACGTTGTAACATCCTTGGAGCTTGAAAGAATTATGAACGCAGCAGGCCCGACAAAGGGTCATCTCGAACGTCTTTCTGACGGTAAGGCACCAAAGAATATCGTATTCATTCAATGCGTTGGTTCTCGTTGCGACGAGAAAAAGGGCAAGAGCTACTGCTCAAAGGTTTGCTGTATGTACACAGCAAAGCACGCAATGCTCATAAGAGACAAGTACCCCGATGTTAATGTAACGGTATTTTATATAGATGTTCGTACACCCGGTAAGAACTTTGATGAGTTCTACAGACGTGCAGTCGAAGAGTACGGTGTAAATTATGTTAAGGGTCAGGTTGGCAAGGTAACTCCCGAAGCAGACGGAAGTCTCACAGTTCACGGTGTTGACCTTCTTGACAACAAACAGCTTAAAGTAAAAGCAGATATGGTTGTTTTGGCTGCTGCTATTGAGCCGAGCGAGAGCGTCAGAAGTATCGCAACAATGCTCACAGCAAGTATCGACACAAACAACTTCCTTACAGAGGCACACCCGAAGCTTCGCCCCGTTGAATCGCCAACAGCAGGTGTATTCCTTTCCGGTATGTGTCAAGGCCCGAAGGATATCCCCGAAACTGTTTCTCAGGCAGGTGCCGCAGCAGTTAAGGTTATCGGACTTCTCGCTAAGGATAAGCTTCTTACTAACCCGTGTACTGCAGTTGCAGACGAGCTTCTTTGTAACGGCTGCAGCACTTGTGCTAATGTTTGTCCTTACGGTGCTATATCTTACGAGGATAAGCTTATTAACGACCACGGTGTTAGAAAGACACACAGAGTTGCAGCTGTAAACAGTGCTTTGTGTCAAGGCTGTGGTGCTTGTACAGTTGCCTGTCCGTCAGGTGTTATGGACCTTCAAGGCTTCTCTAACAGACAGATTATTGCGGAGGTGGATGCTATATGTCGATGACACAGGAATTCAAACCGAATATAGTTGCATTTTGCTGCAACTGGTGTTCTTATGCAGGTGCTGACCTTGCAGGCAGCAGCAGACTTAACTATCCTGCGGATGTTAAAATTATAAGAGTTCCTTGCTCGTGCAGAGTAAACCCGATGTTTATTCTTCGTGCTTTTGAAAAGGGTGCAGACGGTGTTATCATTTGTGGTTGCCACCCCGGAGATTGCCACTACAGTACAGGTAACTACTACGCAAGAAGAAGAATGACACTGCTTTTCTCAATGCTCGAATATATGGGCATCGAAAGAGGCAGAACCCGCGTTGAATGGGTAAGTGCTGCTGAGGGCGTTAAGTTTGCAACAACGATGAACGAATTTGTTGAAACAGTGCGTGAACTCGGACCTAATGTCAGATTGGGGGATTTGAGATGCAAAGATTGATTTTACGCTTAAAAGAACTTTTATCTGACGGAACAGTACAGCGTGTGCTCGGTTGGAAAAAGGGTGATATGTCCTACAATCCCGAAATAGCATATTTCAACTGTCCCGAAGAATTGGATGATTTTATATATGACGGCTTTTGTGCTGCAAATCTCAGCAAATATATGATTAAAGCAGCAAATCTTGAGGGAAAAACTCTTGTGCTTTTAAAGCCGTGCGATACCTATAGCTTCAATCAGCTTTTGAAGGAGCATAGAGTATCAAGAGAAAACAATTACGAGAAAATACTCTCAATGTTCAACGA
>CAZNQI010000091.1:0-6481 GCA_964575375.1 uncultured Faecalibacterium sp. | reverse complement strand
ATATTCGCTGTACATCTTGTGGCGAAAGGTTGGAGCCTTAAGGTCAAAGGCGATAGCAACCCTGTCAGGCTCACATTCTGCCTTGAGCTTAATTAAAATATTGAGAAAGCCGTAAATGCCGTTTGTGAACTGACCTTGTTTATTTGAAAGCATTTTTATACCGTAAAATGCTCTGTTTACAATACTGTTTCCGTCTATAACGAGAAGTCGCATATCTTTACCTCGCTTAAAATTAATATTATAAATAGTATAACACATAAAACAGGTTTTGCAAATAGAAATAATTCTATTTCTTTTTTTGCAGAGCCTTATTTTTTTTGCCCCAAATAGTTTTAATTTTTTTGGGTTTTATATTGACAATAAAGGTTATAAGGTTTATAATTGTGGTATCAAGTGGTATAATTATATAAAATTGTGGTATGATATGGTACAAAGTGGTATACTATATGCTTGAAATTGAACGAAAGGGGCAGACGTAAAAATGTTAGTCGGTGTTTTTGAACATAACATTGAGGGTAAAAACCGTCTTTCGTTGCCCAGTAATTTTCGTGAGTTTCTCGGTGGTAAAGTAATCTACAAATTTTGCAACTCGGAATATCCCGCTATCCATATATATAATTACGATTATTTCCAAAGCAAAGCTCCTTCTATTGATGAAATTGTTGTAGATCCGAGACAGCGTATAGCATACGCTCAAGCATATTATGAAGCTTTTGAGGGCACTGTTGATGCTAACGGCAGATTGCTTCTTAAAAACAGAGTTCTTGAAAGATCAAAAATAAACAAACAATGTCTTGTTATTGGTTGCTGTAATCATGTTGAAGTAATGGCAGTTGAGGTTTACGAAGAAATGTTTGAAGATATGAACAAGCGTGCAATGGAAGCCGAAGCAGCAGTTAAATCAGAAGACAAGCTCAGAAACGATTACATTGCACAGGGTGCATATTTAGATAAAGGCGGTGCTTCCGGAGCACAGGGTGAATTATAATGTCGGAGTTTTCGCACAAAAGTGTCCTATATTATGAAACGTTGGACGCACTTAATATTAAGCCGGACGGCACTTATGTGGACTGTACCTGTGGTGGGGCAGGGCATAGTAAGGGTATACTTGAACGGCTTTCCGAATACGGCAGGCTGATTGCTATAGACCAAGACCCCGAAGCCATTGAGGTTATAAAACAGCGCATCGGTTCGTATAGTCAGGTAACTGTAGTACACGATAATTTTTCAAATTTACATAGCATATTGAACAATCTCGGTATCGAAAAGGTGGACGGAATAATGGCTGACCTCGGCGTTTCGTCTCATCAGCTGGACAGCATAGAAAGAGGCTTTTCCTTCCACGGTGATGCACCTCTTGATATGAGAATGTCTAAAGAGGGAACAAGCGCGGCAGATATTGTTGCCACCTATTCCGAAAGCGAGCTTGCAAGAATTTTTAAAATATACGGTGAGGAAAGATTCGCTTCAAGAATAGCAAGAAGTATTGTTGAAATAAGAGAGAACGAGCCTATAACTTCAACTCTACAGCTTGCAGAAATCGTAAAAGAAGCAATCCCTGCAGCCACAAGAAGAACGGGCGGGCATCCTGCCAGAAGAGTGTTCCAAGCACTCAGAATCTCAACAAATTCAGAACTGCAGCGCCTTGAAGACACGTTGGATGATATGTTCGACCATCTTAGCGTTGACGGCAGACTCGCAATAATCACCTTCCATTCATTGGAGGACAGAATAGTAAAAAAAGCGTTTGCAGATTTTGCAAAGGGGTGTGAGTGTCCCCCAAGCAGTCCGATTTGCATTTGCAATAAGACTCCGAGAGGTAGGCTTCCGTTTAAAAAAGCACTTCCGACTACCGAGGAAATTGAAGAAAACCCTCGTTCAAGAAGTGCAACGCTCAGATGTATTGAAAAAATAAAGGATTAAAAATACAGGATGTAAAAGCACGGGAAATATATATAAAGGAACAAGAAATTAAAAGAGAGCAAAAACTCAAGAAAAGAAAAATAAAGAGAGAAAACATTAAATTTAGTAAAAATATTTAAGAAGGTGTGAGAGTTATGATTCCAGAAAGAGCTTATTATGTATACGGAAATGAACTTCCGGACAATAGTGTGCCGGAATTTGTCGATGTTCCTAAAAAGAAAGAGAAAAAACAGTTTGAAAGGGTAGTTAACCCAAACGCAAAGAGACTTCCCGTCATTGAAAAGGAAAAGGTTATTTTTAAATATGTAACAGCTGTTACACTTATGGCTGCAATTATATTGTTTTCGGTGGGATACAGCTTTTCGCAAGCGCAAAGTGCAAGCATGACTCTTCAAGAAACGCAAGAAAGATATGATGTTATTGCAGCACAAAATAAAGAGTTGAATACTAAGCTTAATGCTTTGGTTGCATCTGCCGATATTGAAAAAATTGCTGTTGAAGAACTCGGTATGGTGAAGATTACACCTGAAAATGAATTTTATCTCGATGTTGACAGAGGAAATCAGATTATTGACGTTGATTGATATGAATAACAGTCGTGTATTTCCGAAAGAATATTTGATATAATTTGTTTATATACTGTAATTTTTTTAAAAGACACAGCATTTATAAAGATTAGGATGTTTAAATTAGGGACTGTTTTAAAGCATTGGTTTTTGCTTTTCGCAGGCCCTATTTTGTAATAAAATCACAAAGGAGAGAGTAATAGTATGAAAAAAATAGATTGGTTCAGTATAAGAAATTATGTAAAGAGAAGAACGGATGGCGTATTTAAAACCAGAGCAAGGGTAGTTTTATGTTGCTTTATGGTAGGGCTTTTTGTTTTTAATATTGGTGCAGTTGCGTGGATAATGTTGGTTCACGGCGAAGAATATCGCCAAAGAGCAGCCTGGCAACAGCTCAGCGATACCGAACTGCAACCGGTAAGAGGTACTATCTACGACAGAAATATGAAGCCTCTTGCAAGCAGTACCTCAGCTTGGCGACTTGTTGTGTCTCCTTATGAATTACATAATTTTTTTACTTCGCTGAAATTGGACGATAAAATAAACACCGAAACAGCGGAAGAAATGCTTGTTCAAGCTGAGGAACAGGCAGTAGAATTCATTATAAATAACATTAAAGATATCCTTGGTATGCAGGAGGACGAACTCAGAAAGGCACTCACGAAAACCTACCAAACCGAAAGCGGCAATACGGCTTACTACAAATATTCAATTATCAAAGAAAAAATCACTGCAGATGAGAGACTTGCCCTTGAAGATGCTTTTGTCGCAGCTTATAAGTTCAGCTATATGAAGGAAAGCGAAAGGCTTTTCGGCTTGTTTTCCGAAGTGGTTGAGGGAACAGGTGTTTTGTATCCGAGCGGTCTTTTCAGCTATGAAAACGATTCAAACAGACTTTATGCTAACGGCACCTCGGCATCGAGCGTTATCGGTGTTGTAGATGCTAACAACGAAGGAAAAACAGGTATTGAGGGCTATTACGATGAAGTCTTAAAAGGAGAGGATGGCAGAGTAGTAACAGCCAAAAACAATCGAGGAGATACTTTGGATTCGAGCTATCAAACTGTTTTTGATGCAGGTGAAGGAGACAGCGTTGTTTTAACCTTGGACACCGAAATACAGTCTTACCTTGAAAACGCCTTGGAGCAAGCGTATGAAAACATCAATTGCGATACAGTTTTCGGTATTGTTATGGATGTTGATACCGGCGCGGTTCTTGCAATGAGTGAAAGACCGGACTTTGATTTAAACAACGCTTATGTTCTCGGAGAAGATGTTAATACAGACTCGCTTAAGGAACTCGAAAAAGGCACTGTTGAATATAAAACCGAATATTCGAGACTTTTGCAGGTGGGTTGGAACAATTTCTGTGTAACGGATAACTATGAGCCGGGCTCAACCTTTAAGATTTTTACAGCAGCCGCACTTATAGAAGAAGGTGTTGCGAATATTAACACAACGTATACTTGTACCAGCAACACAAGCGTTTTGGGTATAAAATACAACTGTGCAAACTTTAAGGCACACGGTACACAAACCTTTACAAAGGCACTTATGAATTCTTGCAACTGCTTCTTCATTTCAATGGGACAAAAGCTTGGTGTAGATATTTATAATAAATACTTTGAAGCGTTTGGCTTTTCGGAACGAACAGGCATAGACCTTGCGAATGAGGCTTATCCCGTGGTACACGACCCTGATAAGATGAGCTTGGTCGACCTTGCAAGTACATCCTTCGGTCAGTCAGTAAGAATAAGTCCTTTGCAGCTTATAACTGCAACCTGTGCTATTGCTAACGGCGGCGACCTTATGGTGCCCTACATTGTAGGCAGTATTGTTGATGAGGACGGAAATCTTGTTTCTAAAACAGAGCCAACAGTAAAAAGAAAGGTAATATCCGAAAGCACGGCTGCGACGGTTACTTCTATGATGGAAGCGGTTGTTGAGGGCGGTACAGGTAAGAACGCATATATTCCGGGCTACAGAGTTGCAGGTAAGACAGCAACAGCAGAAAAGCTCGACAACGAAAATCAAGAAATTTACATCGCATCTTTTGTTTGCTTTGCTCCTGCAGATGACCCTGAGGTTGCCGTTTTAGTAGGTGTAGACAATCCGAAGGACGGATACAGCAGCGGCGGCGTTCTTGCAGCTCCTATCGCAAAGCAGGTTCTTGAGCCTACTCTTGAATATCTCAACGTTGAAAGAAGATATACTTCGGATGAGCTTTCCTCTGTAAGCAAAACAACACCCGATCTTATAGGAGAGAGTGTGTCAAATGCAAAGTACAAGGCTGCAAATGAAGGACTTACAATAAAGGTTGTCGGCACAGGAGATACTGTAATTTCGCAAGTGCCGTCATCAGGTCAAAATATACCGAACGGTGGTGTTATCGTAATATACACCGAAAGTGATTTGGAAAGTGAAAAGGTCAGCGTTCCTGATTTCACTTCACTTACAATCAGTGAAGCGAATTTGCTCGCTGCAAGATACAATCTTAATATTGTTATTTCTGCCCCGACGGATACCACGGGAGTCCTTTGCTATGCTCAAAGCGTTGCACAGGGAGGAAAGGTTGATGCAGGCAGCAGTATAACAGTTTACTTCAGAGCAGACGATATAGTCGAAGACTAAAAGGCGACGAGTGCCTAACCCGATACGGTTTTAAAACGGGAATATTGTGTTCGGCTCACTAAGCCTTAAACCATTGCAGGAGGAAAAATATGCTGTTGAGTGTTTTACTATGGAGCATAGGCATCGCTTATGAGGGCGATGATACGGAAATAAAAAGCATCTGTGATCATTCAGATAATTGTAAAAATGGCAGTATTTTTGTTTGCCACAACGGTGATATTGAAAATGTGAACAGGGCAGTAAAAAATGGTGCAGTTGTTATTATTGCCGGCGAAAAAATAACAACCGACACAATTGTCGTAGAAAACACAAGGCAGACCTATGCACTTTTATGCGCAGCGTATTTTTCAAACTCACATAAAAGGATAAAATTAATCGCCGTAACGGGCACAAACGGAAAAACAACAACAGCGAGTATGATTCACAAAATACTAACCTTGAGCGGTAAAAAATGCGGACTCATAGGCACTGTTGATAACAATGCTCAAATATGCAAAGGAAGTAATTTCACTACCCCTGATTGCTTTGTGCTTCACGGTATGCTTTATGAAATGGCAGAAAACGGTACTGAGTACTGTGTTATTGAAGCATCCTCGCAGGGACTTGCACAGCACAGACTTTACGGACTGCATTTTGAGGTAGCGGCCATTCTTAACATTTCACACGATCATTTAGATTACCATAAAACAATGGAAGATTATGTGAGTGCAAAAAAAATGCTTTTTACAATGTGCAATACGGCAATACTAAATATGGACGATGAATATTTCAATGAGTTTTTCTCCTGCTGCGATTGCGAAAAAATAACCTATTCAAAAACCTGCAACGAGGCAGATTATGTTGCAAAGTCTGTAAGAATAAACAAGGATACGATAGACTATGCGGCACTGCACGAATATTACATACACAGAATTAAGCTTTATCTGTGTGGTGAATTTAATATTATGAATTCACTTTGTGCAGTTGCTGTTTGCAACAAAGAGGGTATCTCTTTAGAGGAGTGTGCTGCTGCACTTCGGACATTTTCCGGTGTTAAGGGCAGAATGGAGATGCTGTCTTTAAACAAGGATTATAATGTTATAACAGACTATGCACATACACCTGACAGCTTAAAAAAGGTTCTGCTGAGTCTTTCTTCGTTTAAGCAGGGCAGGATAATAACCGTTTTCGGCTGTGGGGGAGACAGAGATAAGGAAAAAAGACCTCTTATGGGAAGCTATGCAGCATCTCTTTCTGATATAGTCATTGTTACATCGGATAACCCTCGAAACGAGGAACCAATGAGTATTATTGATGACATTGTTTCGGGTATAGGAAAAAGCAAAACTCCGTTTTTTATTTTTGAAAACAGAACGCAAGCT
>CAZNQI010000090.1:0-6519 GCA_964575375.1 uncultured Faecalibacterium sp. | reverse complement strand
ACATCCGAGCTTGTCCTCTACCTTGTGGCTGTGTTCTTTTACACAAATATGACAGGTATGGTAGGCTCGTTCAGAAACGCCTATCTTGTTAATGTTCTTCGCCTTGAGGCAGAACAGGCAAGTCTTTATAACGACCTCGTTCGTATTATTCCGTTTATACTTAATTTCTTTATAGTTATGTATATCGACACAAGAAAAATCGGCAAAGCCGGTAAGTTCAGACCTCTTGCGATGCTCGTCGCTGTGCCGATGGCAGTGGTTTTGATGCTTAACTTTTGGGCTCCTGCAGGTCTTTCTTCAACCGTACTTATGATTTACCTTGTAACAGTTGCCGTTTCCTGGGGTGCTTGCTGTACGTTCGGTAACTCGGTTAACCTTTTAGGCGTTGTTATGACACCTAATCTCAAGGAAAGAGACCAGGTTATGTCCTTTAGAAGCATTTCCTCTGCAATAGGAAATTCTGCACCACAGGTTATCGTTCTTGTTATCGGTCTTATTTTTGCCGACGAAGGTACACGATACATAATCAGTGCAGGACTTTGCGGTGTTGTTGGTGTTATCACGATGCTTTGGGGTATCAAAGTAACACGTGAGCGTATCTCTTACACAACAGAAAGAAAGAATCCGCTTACAGGCTTTAAGGATATCCTTACAAACAAATATGCTTGGGTTATCATCATTTCCGAATTTCTCAAGGCTTTCAGAGCTATTGCAAACTATATGGGTGTTTTCCTTGCAGCGGCACTGCTCGGCGACACCTCCAAGTTCCTGCTTTTCGGTCTGCCGACAGGCATAGGAACAGCAGTTGGTATGCTCATAATCAACAAGCTTCTTAAGAAATTCAATTCAAAGGTGCTTTACATTGCAAGCGGTATCTATTCAATTATTGCAAACACCTGTGCATTTATTGTAGGTTACCTTTACTTTACAACCGAAAACTCTGCTTTGCAGATAGTATTTATTGTATTCTTGTTCCTCATCGGCTTACAATTCGGTGCATCAAATCTTCTGCCGAGTATGTTCCAGGCAGACGTTCTTGAGGTTATCGAGCTTAAGACAGGAAAACGTCTTGACGCTTCATTCCCGTTTGTTATCAGTATCGGTACACTTATCAGCGATACTATTGCAAACCACTTTGCTCCAATCATTCTCTACGGCGAGGGTGTACTCGGTATTATTAAGTACATTCAGCCTACAGACCTCAATCCGGATCCGGTTCAAAGCACAAGAACGAAAATTCTTATGCTGTTCTTCTACACAATAGTTCACGGCCTTATGATGTTCCTTGCAGGTGTACCGTTCTTCTTCTATAAGCTCACAGGTAAAACAAAGCAGGATATACACGATGCTGTTGTTGCAAAAAGAGCTGAATTGGAAGCTTAATAATCAAACAAAATAAGCTTTAAAGGGTAATGTGTGAAAGCGCATTACCCTTTTTGCGTATTTAAAATCAAATTTCAACCAATACTATTTAAAAACAGCAAAGGAGACCTTCTATGTGTACAGCAATAGCTCTCGGCAAGCTTTTCGGCAGAAATCTTGACAATGAGTTTTCTTTTGAAGAAAGCGTTGCCGTAACTCCGAGAAACTACGGCTTAAAATTTCGTCTTGAAAAAACAATCAAAAATCACTATGCCGTTATAGGTACAGCGTATGTAAAGGACGGCTACCCTCTTTACTACGACGCAGCAAACGAAAAAGGACTTTGTATGGCGGGACTTAGCTTTTATGAGGCAAAATACAACGAAAATAAAAGCGATGATAAATACAATATTTCGCCGTTTGAATTTATCCCGTTTATCTTATCACAATGCAAAAACGTAAACGAGGCTGAAAAGCTTATTAAAAGAACAAACCTCATAAAGATTAACTACAGCGACGACTTGCCTTTAACACCTATGCATTTTATTATAAGCGACTGCAGCAGCTCAATAGCAGCAGAACCGCTAAACGGTGAAATCAAGATATACAAAAATGAACTCGGTGTGCTTACTAATTCACCCGAATTCAGCTATCAGCTTTTTGCTCTTTCTAATTTCACAAAGCTGTCGAATGAAAATCCAGCTAATTTCTTCCTTTCAAAGCCGATACTGTTACCATACAGCAAAGGCTTCGGTGCAATGGGCTTACCGGGTGATTTTTCGTCCGTTTCAAGATTTATTAAGGCTGTGTTTTTAAAAGAAAGCTCGTGTACACAGCAGTGTAATGAAATTTCTCATTTCTTTCATCTTCTTGAAAATGTAAGTATGCCCTGCGGTGCAGTTAAGACGAATGCAGGCTTTGAAAAAACAATTTATTCGTGCTGTTTCGACATTACGAGCGGAATGTATTACTACAAAACCTATAACGGCAGCAGAATAAAGGCTGTTAATATGTATAATGAGGACTTGGAGGGCGATAGCGTTGTGTCCTACCCTATGATTGACGAGGAGGATATATTTCATCAGAATTAGAATAAGAATACAAAATGCAAAAGGGACTGCCCACTAAGATGCAGTCCCTTGAAAAATTATATTGACTTTCAATTGTCATATATCTGTAAAATTTCTTTGGCTCTTTGTGCAACCTGCTCTTTGAGTGTTACAGGTGCAATAACCCCTATTTTATTGCCGAATTGCATTATCCACGAAACAAGTCCTTCGCTTTCTACGCATTTTGAAATCAGAGTAAAACGCTCGCTGTCCGGCTGAGCTTTTATTACAGAGTCGGTACCGAAACGGTCAAGCATTTCCTCTAAAATGGAATTGTGGCAAGAAATTTCGAGTGTTTGAGTGTCTCCGCTGAACATATTGAAGATTTTGCCCGAATAATCCGCAGAGTCGAAATAGCTTTTATAGGGAGATACCTCGGAAAAGCTTCTGGCTGTCATATCGTCAATTTCAACCTTTTTCATTCTGTCAATTCTTGTGTGCATTAAATTATCATATTTCGGGTTGTTTCCCACAACATAATAGTGGTCATTACGCCAAATGAGTGCATAGGGGCTTATTTGCAGCTCCTTTTCCTCTGTTACAACATTCATACCCGTTTCATCAAGCTTTCGCTTTACATAAATAAACTTTATCTGCTTTCGGCTTTGAATGGCTCTGTTTATAACATCAATATTGTAATATATCTCCTCGTTAACACATTTGTGTCTTTTTTCTATGTATACCTGTTTTTCAAGTATTTTTGCTTGGCTCTTACTGCAAAGCGTTCCGATCTTTTTAATAAGCTCCTTGGTTTTCTTCGCAGTTATAAAATCAGCAGATTGAACTGCATCAATCAAAAGTCGAAGCTCGGGAAGCTCAAAATCTCTTGTGCATACCGAGTAGCCTCTTTTCGGACTTCTTACGGTTATAATGTCAACACCGTAGCTTTTAAGATTTTGTACGTCGCTGTATATCGATTTTCTTTCGCACTCTATGCCCTTTTCAAAAAGCATTTCGGATATTTCCTCAACGGTTACGGGATGCTCCTCGTCGCTGTTTTGCATAAGATAATCTAAAATATAAAGCAATTTCAATTTTGTATAACCCTTATCGGACACAAAATCACTCCTTATTTAAAACAAGGCGAAGAAACTATGTCTTCGCCTGTTTTTAGTTTTTAATATGTCATTTTTGCGTTAAGCTCTCTTACAACGTCCTCGTCAAGCTTAATAATTTCACGGTCGTATGAAAGCATACCGTTTACTTCAAACTCAACGTCGCTAACCTGTGTATAAACCGTTGCTGAAAGACCTTTTTTGATTGCCGGAATAACTTGCTTTTCGTGAAGCTTTTTGTAAGCTGCAGTTAAAGCTTCTTTAGACTGATACATCTGATAGCCAAAGCTCTTTTCCCAGTTCCAAACGTGGTCTTTAATCTTCTGGCTGTATCCGCCGTACTCGGAAAGAACAATAGGTCTGCCGTCGTATTTCGGTAAAACAACGGGAAGAATGTACTTGTGCATACTTCTGAAGTCACAACCCTTTTGGTCATACCAGCCACTTGCGTGGTCAACAAAACGGGACGGGTCATAAGCTTTCACAGCATCGCCTATTCTCTTTGCATCGAACTGTCCCCAACCCTCATTGAAAGGTACCCAGCAGCAAATTGAAGTGCAGTTATAAAGCGAGTCAATCATTTCAAAGAGCTCTTCTTCAAATTGAATTCTCCACTCAATCTTATCTCTGTTGAAAATCTTATAAGCGTTATCCTTCTTTGTGAGGTTAACCAATGGGTTAAGCACACCGTAAACATTTGGAAGAACGCCTGCGTGGAAGGTGTTGAGTGCCTTACCGCCACTTACCATATCCTGCCATACAAGCATACCGAGCTTATCGCAATGATAGTACCATCTTGCAGGCTCAACCTTAATATGCTTACGAAGCATATTGAAGCCGAGGTCCTTCATTGTCTTGATATCGTAAATCATAGCCTCGTCTGTCGGAGGTGTCATACCGCCGTCGCTCCAATAGCCTTGGTCGAGAAGACCCTTTTGGAAATAAGGCTTATTGTTGAGGAAAAGTCTTGCGTAGCCCTCATATTCTGCAATGCTGAACTTTCTCATACCGAAGTAGCCTTTAACGGTATCTACGATTTCGCCGTCCTTTGAAAGCTCAAGCACAAAATCGTAAAGGAACGGACTTTCCGGACTCCAAAGCTTTGCGTTTTCAATAAAAATATTTGCATCCTTTTCGATTGCACTTTCTGCAACAACGACATCGCCGTCGAGAACAGTAATTTTAAGCTCACCCTCGCCTGCAACATCAGTTTTAATGCCGAGAGTACCGTTATCAATGTCCGTTGTGAGCTTGTAACCCTTGATATAATCAAAGCTTACAGCCTCAAGCCAAACTGTTTGCCAAATACCCGATGTAGAGGTATACCAAAAGCCGTGAGATTTGCTTGCCTGCTTACCTCTGTTTTGCCAGCCCTTATCTGTCGGGTCAAGCACTCTTACAACAAGCTCGTTTTCACCGTCAAGGAGTGCATCCGTTATATCAATTGTAAAAGGACAGTAGCCGCCAATGTGTGAGCCGACCTCTTTTTTATTAATATATACCTTACATTCCCAGTCAACCGCACCGAAGTGAAGAAGTGTTCTCTTACCTTTAAAGGCATCTGTTAAGGTGAACTTTTTTCTGTACCACAAAAGGTCATCGTCGTCAACTCTTTTGCATACGCCTGAAAGACAGCTTTCAACTGCGAAAGGTACTCTGATTTCGTGCTTATATTCGTCGCACCAAGCTTCATCGTCGTCAGTTATTTGAAAATCGAACATACCGTTGAGATTTATCCAAGTATCTCTTACCATTTGAGGTCTCGGATATTCAGGAAGCGGATTAGCGCACATAGCCTCGTTTGCCCAACGAGTTGTTAATGTCATCATAATATATTTCCTCCAAAAACAAATTACTTAATATAATCAGATGATACCCAGCCTGCATAGCCGTATGTTGTATCAATAACATAAACCCAGCCGGAAACACCCTCTTTATAACCGATAACCTTAACAGGATAATTACCCGGGATAATTGTGATTACATCGTAGCTTGTTGATGGACCTTTTCGAAGATTAAGACTGTTTGTTGTGTATTTTACTTCTGCCTCGGAATATTTTTTATCTGCCGATACAGTTCCGCTTGAAGTAACAGTTGTTTTTTCCTCAGGTCTGCTTTCAGAGGTGTATGTCTTGCTTACCCAGCCGTAAACACCGTAACGATTGCTTTTTACATAATAGAAACCGCCTTTTGATGCAAGCACCTTAACGTCTGCACCCTTTGAAAGGTAAAGCACTCTGTCGTATGAGGTAGACGGGCCGCTTCTTAAAATAACACCCTCTTGTGTTATATAAAGCGTGAAGCTGTTTTGCAGATATGATGACGGCTTCACAACTTCAACATCGTTAATGCCGTAAGGATCTGTTGTTGCAGCTGTTGTTGCGCTTTGCTTTGTTGTTGTAGTAGCTGATGTTGTGCTTTGCTTTGTTGTTGCAGCGGCTGTTGTTGTGCTTTGCTTTGTTGTAGCTGTAGCTGTTGTTGTGTTAGCTTTTGTAGTTGTAGTAGCTGTTGTTGTGGTTACATTTGATTTTGTTGTAGTAGTTGCTGTTTCAGTTGCAGAAGCCGAATTAACGGTTGTTGTTTCGTTTGAAGAAGATGCAGTTGTTGTTTCGTCCTCATCTGTGGTATCCTCTTCATCTGTTGTGTCTTCTTCTGTAGTATCCTCGTCAGTTGTGTCTTCTGTTGTATCATCTTCGGTTGTGTCTTCTTCGGTTTCATTTTCGTCGGTTGCAGCTTCGGTTGTTGTGCCGTCAACGGGAATATTCGGCAAAATATTTTTAATGACATAGCCGCCGCAAGCAACTACCAACGCAGCAATTATTATAAAACAAATTGCAACGACTGCACCCGAAGAACCCTTTTTCTTCTTTTTAGATTGTGCAGTTTTGGTTTTATTTGAAAAATACTTGTTGAACTCCTCCTCGTCCTGTTCTTGCTTTTGCGTTGCAAGGCGTTCTTCCTCTTGTGCATTTTTCTTCTTCATATATGCTTCA
>CAZNQI010000089.1:4258-6531 GCA_964575375.1 uncultured Faecalibacterium sp. | reverse complement strand
AAACAATTTGAATGTATCAGAAACCTCAAGAAAATTATTCGTTCACAGAAACACACTTGTATACAGACTTGAAAAAATCAAGAAGCTCACAGGTCTCGACCTGAGAGAATTTGACGATGCTATAGTATTTAAAGTAGCACTTATGGTTAAGAAGTATCTTGATGCAAAGTCTGTCAAGTATTGATTTAAAGGAAGAGAGATTTAAATGATAGAATTTAAAAATGTATCAAGGAAGTATAAAACCAACGGTGCTATCGCTCTTGATAACGTTAATGTAAAAATCGAATCGGGCGAGTTCGTTTTCATCGTGGGTGCTTCGGGAGCAGGTAAGAGTTCCTTTTTAAATGTTATCATGGGTCAGGAAAAAGTAGACTCGGGCGAGGTTAAGGTAGGACACTACAGACTCGACAGAATTAAAAGAAGAGAGCTTCCCTATCTTCGCCGTATGCTTGGTATAGTTTTCCAAGACTTCAGACTTATCCCTAAAATGACCGTATATGATAATGTGGCTTTTGCTTTGCGCGTTATCGGTATGCGTGAAAGAAAAATTACAAAGCGAGTTCGTTATGTTTTAAAGCTTGTTGATTTGTCAAGTAAGGCAGACAGCTTCCCGAATCAGCTTTCAACAGGTGAGCGTCAGCGTGTTGCTATCGCAAGAGCACTCGTAAATAACCCCGGTGTTATCATTGCAGACGAGCCTACGGGTAACCTTGACCCCGTGCTTTCAAATGACATTATGAGCTTGTTCGATAAAATTAATGCACTCGGTGCAACGGTTGTCGTTGTAACTCACGACCTTGAGCTTGTTCATCAGTTCGAGCACAGAGTTGTTACAATCGAAAACGGAAAGATTGTATCCGACGTACCTGCAAGGTCTTCGGTAAAGCTTGTTAAGGAAGCTCCTGTTACTGATGAGCAGGATGACGAGGACGAATATGAAGATATAAGTTTCAGCGATTATGTTGAAGATATCGATGACGATGAAATAGGAATTTACGATAAAGCAGCTGAAGCTTATGAGAAAATCGGGTTAGTCGAAGATGATGAAGACGAGGGAGGTAATGACAATGGCTAAAAAACATAAGCACAAGTCCTCCGGCGGTCTTAATACTACCTATCTTACAAAGATGGGTTGTCATAATATGATTGCTAATCGCAGTATGTCCTTTTCTTCGATAAGTGTTCTCACAGCGTGTCTTCTTTTAATCGGTATTTCAATGATGATACTTGTTAATATACAAACACTGGTTAAGGATGTTGAAAAGCAAAACGTTGTTGTTGCGTTTGTTAAGGACGGAATTGAAGACGAAGCCGTTTCAAAGGTGGGAACAGACCTTTCGCAAATTCCCGACGTAATCGCAGTTGAATTTGTGTCAAAGGAAGCAGGCTACGAGGAGCAGCTTCGTGAATTTGGCGTTGAACAGGATATTTTCGACGGTATTATCGAAAACCCGCTTCCTCACTCATACAGAATTTCTGTCAGCAATCTTGAAAATTTCTCTGCGACCCTTGAGCTTATCAAGAGCGTTGAAAATGTAGATGCTGTGCGTGAAAGTCAGGACCTTGTTAAGCAAATTTCTACACTTCAAAGCTCTGTCAGCGTTATTTGCTTTATAATTGTCGCTGTTTTGGGTGTTGTATCGTTGTTTATCATTTCCAATACTATCAGAATCACAATGGTATCGAGAAAGATTGACATACAGGTTATGAAATCTGTTGGTGCCACTAATATATTTATTTGTTGGCCGTTTATGATTGAGGGTATTATTATCGGTCTTATTTCCGGTATCATTGCGCTCATAGTAACTATTGCCGTTGAATATTTTGAGGGCGATTCTATGCAAGCTCTTCTTACGATGTTCGGCAGTGAAGCAGTTTCAATAATGGACTATATTCCACTTCTTATGGTTTGCTACCTTGTTTCCGGTGTTCTCATCGGCTCTTTGGGCAGTGTTGTTTCTATCAGAAAATACCTCAAAAAAGAGGGTAGTGAAGCTAACGATCTTATGTAAACTTTTGGGCGAATATTATCATTCGCCCATTACTCTTGAGTATTACTCTTGAGTAGACATCTCATTTAATCTCCCACCGACCGTATAATCGAAGGAGTGATATTGTGGTGAATAAAAAGATAGTGTCTTTGCTCTTGTGTGCTTGTCTGTTTATTTCATATTTTGCTTTCTTTCAGCCGTTTTCAGCAAGAGCTGCGACTAAACAAGAGCTTGAGGACAGAATTGAAGAAATCGACGGTGAGATTGCAGCTAACGAGCAAA
>CAZNQI010000089.1:0-4158 GCA_964575375.1 uncultured Faecalibacterium sp. | reverse complement strand
AATGAGCTCAAGGACGAGGCTGAATCGCAAAAAGAGTATCTTGATACGCTTGAAGAACAGATTGAAACTATCAAATCAAAGACATATAATCTGCAAACGCAAATTGAACTTGTCGATGAGGAGCTGGGCGAGCTCAACACAGAAATAAAACAGCTTAATAAGGAAATCGGTCTTATTAAAGACGATATCGAAAAAGCAGAAATTGAAATAGAAAAGCTTGAAGAAAGCATTGACCTTTCTTCCGAAACGCTCTCGTTAAGGCTTCGTGCGGCTTATATAAGCGGCGATGAATCGAGCTTTAAAATTCTTATGGGCTCTAATTCTCTTGCGAGCTTTTTAACACGCCTTGAGCTTATGAAAAGAACGAGCGAAAACGATAAGAAGATGATAGTTGACTTTAAGGAAAGCGTATCGGAGCTTAAGAGTAAAAAAGAGCAACTGCAAAAGAATAAAAAGCAGCTCGACACTAAAAAAGACGAGGTTGTTGATAAAAGAGCGGAAGTTACCGAGAAAAAGGATGAGCTTAAGAAAAAACAAGCAGAGTACGACAGCACGAGAGCCGACCTTGAGAAAAAGTACACCGAAATCGACGAATATATCGCTTCGCTTGACAAGTCGAGCAAGGCATACCAGGATTATATAAGTGAGCTTGAAGAGGAAAAAGAGCAAGCAGACGCTGAAATCGACAGAATTATCAGTGAGTATTATGCAACTTCGACCACAGCGGCGCAAAGCACAACCTTGCAGGCTTCAAATCTAAATCCCGACGACACATCGAATGTTGTCAACGCCTCGGGTGGCACTTCGGACTTTAACACAGACGAAAAATGGGCGTGGCCACTCGGTACGAGATGGTGCTATATCAGCAGTAAATACGGCTACAGAGATGCGAGCATTTCTGGCTGGAAATTCCACGGTGGTATTGATATCGCAGGTGGTAACGGCAAGCTTTACGGTGCTCCCGTTTACGCCACAAGGTCGGGTACTGTTATTACTGCAGTAACCAGCTATGACCCGAAAGGATACGGCATATATGTGATTATCGACCACGGAGACGGTTATTCCTCTCTTTACGCACACATGTCTGCTCGCTATGTTTCAGCGGGCGACACCATTACAAAGGGTCAAATGATTGGCAATGTTGGTGATACAGGTAATACTAAAGGTGCCCACCTTCATTTTGAAATTCGTTACTACGGTGAGAAACAAGACCCGTTAAAATTTGTTACAAATCCTAATTAAAGGAGCAATATAAATGAACACAAAAAGAAAAGTTACAAGCTTATTACTTTGCTTTGCTTTGTTTGTTTCGTGCTTTATCTTTGCCGAGCCGTCTACTATAGCATCGGCGGCAACCAAAAGTGAGCTTGAGGACAGAATTGAAGAAATCGACGGTGAGATTGCAGCTAACGAGCAAAAGCTCAATGAGCTCAAGGACGAGGCTGAATCGCAAAAAGAGTATCTTGATACGCTTGAAGCACAAATCGAAACGGTCGAAAGCAAGGCGGTAGCACTTCAAACTCAAATCGGCGTTATCGACGAAGAAATTAGTGATCTTAACACACAGCTTAAACAGCTCAAAAAGGAGATTACTCTTATTGAAGATGAGATTACCGAAAAGCAAAACGAAATAATAAAAACCGAAAATGATATTGCTGAATCAAGCGATAATTTGGCTGCAAGAATTCGTGCTGCATATATCAACGGCAGCGAATCTACCTTAAAAATTCTTATGGGTTCTGATTCACTTGCTTCCTTTTTGACAAGACTTGAAATGATGAAGCGCACGAGTGAAAGCGATAAAAAGCTTATCAATGATTTTAAGGATAAGGCTGTAAGTCTCAAAAATCAAAAGACAGAGCTTGAAGCTGATAAGGCTGAGCTTGATGAAAAGCAGGCTGAGGTAATTGCAAAGAAGACCGAAACTCAAGCGAAAAAGGATGAGCTTACGGCTAAGCAAGCAGAGTACGATGCAACAACGGCAGAGCTTGAAAGCCAATATGCAAATATTGAAACGTATATTGAAAAGCTTGATAAATCAAGCGCAGCTTATCAGGCTTATATAACCGAGCTTGAAGAAGAAAGAGCAAAGGCTGACGCTGAAATCGACAGAATTTTGAGCGAATACTACGCAACCTCGGTTAAGCAGACAACAACTCTCGCTTCGGGAAGCAATAACGATTCCAACGCTCAAACAACAGCGTCGAGTGCGGGCAGTGCTTACAAAGGCAGTGGCAAATGGTACTGGCCTTTGGGTAATGCTTCGTGTTATATCAGCAGTAGCTACGGCTACAGAAGTGCAAGCATTTCCGGTTGGTCCTTCCACGGTGGTACGGATATCACGGGTGGCGGCATTTCGGGTAAGCCCGTTTACGCTTCAAGAGGTGGTACTGTTATTACTGCGGTAACCAGCAACAGCGGTTACGGTATATATGTTCTCATCGACCACGGAGACGGATATTCCTCTCTTTATGCACACATGTCGGCTCGTTATGTTTCTGCAGGCGACAGCGTGTCGCAGGGTCAGATGATAGGCCGTGTAGGCTCAACAGGTAACTCGACGGGACCGCACCTTCACTTTGAAATTCGTTATTACGGCGAAAAGAAAGATCCGATGGGCTTTGTTTCCAAACCATAAAATAAAATGGGAGATAGATAATTGCTATCTCCCACTTTGTGCTTTTAGTTTTATAAAAAGGGGAGTTATTTCGTATGAACAGAAAAATATCCTTAGGTATTGTTATTTCCTTGCTTTGTCTTTGCGCCGCAGTGGCTTCGAGCGTAACTATGAAGGTACTCAGCAATGAGTATAACGAAATATTGCAGGGTCTGCCCCAAAAGCTGGAAAGATATGAGATTTTGGATGAGCTTGACGATATTATTAAAGAAAACTACTACGGAAGCACCGAGGATAAGGATTTGGAGCAAGCGATAGCTCAAGGCTATGTAAACGGCTTAGGGGACAAAAACTGCGTTTATATGACAGCAGAAAGCTATCTTGAATACAAGTCCGAAATAAGCGGTGATATGTACGGTATTGGTGTTGAATATGAAAAGGATGATGACGGATATATTGAAATCACAACTGTTTACGACGGCTCACCTGCTCACAGCAGCGGGCTTAAAAAGGGTGATGTAATCGTTGCGTTTGACGGTATAAGAATTGACGCTAACAATTACGACGAAATGGCTGCAAAGCTTCAAGGCGATAAGCTCACAAGCGTAAATATTATCTACAAAAGAGGCGAAAACGAGACGAATGTTACCATCGTTAAGGGGTATGAGGCACAGTCGGTTACAACTAATGTGTACGAAAGCATCGGTTATATAAAAATATCCAGCTTTTATCCTACAACTGCATCTCAACTTGAAACTGCACTTAACACGTTTTTGTCCTCGGGCATAACCGGCATAGTTCTCGATTTAAGAGACAACAACAGCGCAAATTATCAAATTGCAATTGAGTGTCTCGACCTTTTTGTGCAAATGTCGGACGCAGAAAGACCTGCCGCAACTGTTATTGATGAAAACGGAAATGTAGTTTCAACCTACGTAACCTCTTCAGGCGAGGTCAATTTGCCTGTTATGGTGCTTCTGAGCAAGAAAACGGCTAAGGCTGCCGAAATTTTCGCTTGCAATATGCGAGACTTCGGTAAGGGACAATTAGTGGGCGAAAAAACGAAGGGCTCTTGCTTGGTACAAGAAATCTTTGAGCTTTCAACAGGCAGTGCTGTGCTTTTGTCAACGGGTAAAATCTTGCCATACGCCTCGGAAAGCTTTGACGGTGTTGGCGTTACTCCCGACTATGAAGTTAAGCTCACACAGCAAACCGAGGATATTTTCACGGACAGTCAGTTTTTGTATGCGGTTGGGCTTTTAAGCGAACAAGGTTAAGTAGAAAGTAGTAAGCAGTAAAGCGAGAGTTAAGAGTTGAGATATATAGCAACCTAAAGGAATTATAAAATCGCCCCTGAAAGGTTATTTTCTTGCTATGGGAAATGTCTGATTTCGTAGTCCTTGGAAAGGCGTTTTCTTCGCCCCGAAGGCGTATGCTTATACTCCGAGAGGGCGAAAAAGCGTCTAAAAAGGCAAAAATTATTTTCATATAGCAAAACAAAATTCCATATAACAAATAAAACAGATGTATTTCAGTAAAAA
>CAZNQI010000088.1:0-6540 GCA_964575375.1 uncultured Faecalibacterium sp. | reverse complement strand
ATCAAATATGACAAGGGTTGAAGAAATATTTGAAGAGCAGCTTAAAAAATGTCAGGTTGAATATTTCGATTTCTACCTTTTGCATAATTTGTGCGAAATGAATGTTGATTACTATTTAGACGATGAAAAGTACGGCATTTTTTCGTATCTTATGAAGCAGAAAGAAAACGGCAGAATAAAACACCTCGGCTTTTCAGTGCATAGTAATTTTGACACATTTAAGCGTTTCCTTGAAACTTACGGTGAGTATATGGAATTTTGCCAAATACAACTCAATTATCTTGATTGGACGCTTCAAAACGCAAAAGCTAAAGTTGAACTTCTTGGTGAATATGGAATACCGGTTTGGGTAATGGAACCCGTGCGTGGCGGAAAGCTTGCAAATCTTGATGAAAAATACGAAGAATTGCTGCGCCAACAAAGACCGGATGAAAAAGCAGTTGCATGGGCTTTTCGTTTTCAGCAAAGCATACCGAGTGTTACAATGGTTCTTTCGGGTATGTCTGATTTCGAGCAAACAGCAGATAATATTGAAACATTCAAAACCGAAAAGCCGCTAAATGAAAAAGAGTGGACACTTTTAATGAGCATTGCAGATAATATGCTCAACACCAAAACACTTTCTTGCACTTGCTGCAGATATTGCACATCATACTGTCCGCAAGAATTAAACATACCTTGGATGATTGAACTTTATAACGAGCAATCGTTTAGTGGCAGCGGTTTTATTGTACCGATGGCAATTGCTTCGCAAAGTGAAGACAAGAAGCCGAGTGCGTGTATTGGTTGCAAGGCGTGCGAAAACGTTTGTCCGCAGCAAATTAAGATTTCGGAAATGATGTCGGATTTTGCTGAAAAAATTGCGAATGCTTAATCAGTATTTTGGAAAGATAAAGTATGAACGAAAGCAATATTATTGATGAAATTTTGAAAGCAGCTTATGAATTGTCAAAGCATAAAGGCAGGGCTATAATAGCGATTGACGGAAGGTGTGCATCAGGAAAAACAACGTTTGCATCCATACTGTCAAAAGAGCTTAAGTGCAATGTAATACATATTGACGACTTCTATTTGGCAAGCGATAAGCGAACAGCAGAAAGAATGTCTCTTCCGGGCGGTAACATCGATTATGAACGCTTTTTAAGCGAAGTGTTGTTACCTTTAGAAATAGGCGAACCGTTTTCTTTTTGTGCCTACGATTGCTGTAATGGTTGCTATAAGGAACCTATTGAAATTATTCCGTCCGAGATAACGATCGTTGAGGGTGCATACAGTTGTCTTCCTGTTTTGAAAAGGCATTATGATTTAACGATATTTATGGACGTTGACGTTGATTTGCAGTACAGCAGAATTTTAAAGCGTAACGGAAAAACGCGTGCAGAGGCTTTTAAAAATAAATGGATACCTTTAGAAGAAAAATACTTTCTTTGCTATGATGTTTTATCCGAAAGTGATTTTTACATTAGAAATAATCAGGGTATAATGTTTAATTTAGAATAGTTTCTAAAAAACTTTTCAACAGCTAATTTTTTGTTGAATTTTGATTTTTATGGTGCTATAATGTTTTGAAAAGAAGGTGATGAAATGACTTCTGATATTGTTGGAGCAGTAATTGCATTTACGGTCGGTGCGATTGTGTCGTTAATCAATTATATCTTATCGAAGCACATGCTGATAAAAAATGCCGAAAAGTATGCTTTTTCAACAGTTTTAAGGCAGGTAATACAAGTTGCTTATTTAGTGCTGCTTTATTTTCTTTCTGAAAAATTATTACCTTACAGCACTACTTATATGCTTGTGGGTGGTGTTTTGGGTGTTACTTTGCCGATGTTTTATTTTACTCATTTGTTGCTTAAGTTAAATGAATCTCTTAACAAACAGGGAAAGGGGGAGTGATTTATGGGTGAAAAATCGAAAGTTATTTTTAGTCTGTTTGGCGTATTGGATGTAACAGGTGAAGTTGTAACAATGTGGATAATGTTGCTTGTCATTGCAGTTATTTCCCTTATCGTTAAACATTCACTTAAAGAAAAACCGAGTAAATTTCAAAATGTAATTGAAACAGGCGTGGAATATCTTGATAATTTCTTTTCTGATCTTCTCGGTAAAGAAAAAGCGAGAAAGAATTTTACGTTTCTTGCTTCACTGTTTATCTTTATCATATTTTCAAACTATTCCGGTCTAATACCGGGTGTAGGTCTTACAGATTATGTAAAAGCGCCTACAGCGTCTCTTTCGGTAACGCTGGCACTCGGTGTCATTACATTTGTGTTTTTGCAAATTTCCGGTCTCAAATGCGGAGTTAAGCATTATTTTAAAAGGTTTGTAACGCCAATGTTTATTATGTTGCCGCTTTTGGTGCTTGATGAATTTATTAAGCCTGCATCGCTTGCTTTACGTTTGTACGGAAATATATTTGGTGAAGAGATGGTAACTGAAGAATTATACCACATCTTTCCGATAGGTGCACCTGTCGTTATGATGGTGCTCTCGCTTCTATTTTGTGCATTGCAAGCTATGGTGTTTACAATGCTCGTATCCATTTACCTCGATGAGGTAACCGAAACAGAATAAAATATTTTAATTTTAAAGGAGTTTTAATTATGACAAGTTCAGGAATTATCGCAATCGCAGCAGCAATCGCAATCGCAATCAGTACACTCGGTCCGTCTATCGGTCAGGGTATAACAGCAAAATCTGCAATGGAGAGTATAGCACGTCAACCGGACGCTGCAAAGGATATCCGTTCAACACTCATTATTTCTCTTGCACTTATGGAAGCACTTACCATCTACGGTTTACTTATCGCTTTCATGCTGATATCTAAAATCTGAGGAGCGTAAAAATGAGTATACAGGTTTCAGTTGTTATCTGGACTGTTATTTGCTTCGTTCTTTTGATGCTTATTCTTAAGAATTTGCTTTTTAAGCCGGTACTGCAGGTTATGGATCAAAGAAAAGAGCATATTGAAAAGGCGAGACTTAAGAAAAAAAGCCGTGAAGAGTTACGTGCTCAATACGATAAGTTGGCACTGCAAAATCAAAATGCTCGTATAGAGGCTCGTAAAAAAGCTATTAAGGAAGAATTGGAACAAATCAGGTCGGACAGCAAAACTGCGATTGAAAACGCAAACAAAAAACGTCTTTGCGATGTTGAACAGTTTCGCAATGATTCTGAAGGTGAGCTTGAGCGAATCGTTACGGATATAAGTGAAAAAGCAAGCGATATTGCTGTCGCTTTTGCAAAGAAGATTGTTTCACAATAAGGTGTGATACTATGGAAATACAATATGTTATTATAAATTTTTTGATTCTTGCAGGTATACTGTTTTTGTTTGGCAGAAAGACAATCAAAAGGATTTTCAGTACAAGATATGAAAATATCGTTAGTGAATTGGATGAAGCTGCACAAATTGAACAGGCTGCCGAGCCGGTCTTTGAAGAATTATCTGATGAAGAAGTTGAGGTTAGTGATTTTGAGGTTAGCTCTCTTCGCGAAACAACGGCAGACAGAATTCAGCAAATCGAAAAATTCGGTGAAATAGAATGCCGAGAAATTCACAGAGATATGGTTGAAAAGGCAAGGAAGAGACTTATTGCAATTTTGAAAGAAGAAATTGCAAAGGTGTTTAAACAAGAACCGTATTTCAGTGCTATACGTTCAAATGAAGATAAAATTATTGATAAAATACTTTCAATGGTGAAGCTGACTCCGGGAGACTTGACCTATCTTAAGCATCACGATGTGCTGTATGTTACGCTTACATCGACATATCCTCTTTCTGACGAGCTTGTTAAAAAAGTCGATGAATTCACAACGAAAATGCTCTCAGAAGTTAACGGAAAAACGTCTCTTTGGATATTGCAAGACGAAAGCCTTATCGGTGGCTTAAAATTGAGAATCGGTGATACCATTTATGATGCAACTGTTCTTGAAGAATTTTATCATTTTGAAAAGAGCTTAAACACTGCTGCGATAGAAACAGGTGATGCAGCAGACGAAATTTTGTCTGATCTTTACGAGAAAATTGATAAACAAGAACCTACTATTCATGTTTATCAATTGGGCAGAGTTATGACTATTTCCGATGGTATATGTTGGATGGACGGTCTTGCCGATATTATGTATGGTGAGGTTGTTGAGTTCGACTGTGGCGAGCGAGGAATGGTGCTTGACATACAAAGGGACAGAATAGGTTGTGTAATTTTCGGTGAATATGAACATATAGAAAGCGGAAGCCGTGTCAGGAGAGTCGGCAGGATTGCTTCTGTTCCTGCCGGTGAAAATTTGCTTGGTAGAGTAGTTGACGCTGTAGGAAATCCGATTGACGGTGAAGGTCATCTTTATGTAAACGATAGACGACCGATTGAATTTAAAGCTCCGGCTATTCTCGAGCGCGCTCCTGTTGATACAGCGCTTCACACGGGTATTAAGGCTATCGATGCTCTTGTTCCAATCGGCAAAGGACAAAGAGAGCTTATAATCGGTGATAGACAAACAGGTAAAACTGCCATAGCTATTGATGCTATTATCAATCAAAAGGGCAAGGATACAATTTGCATTTATGTTGCAATAGGACAGAAAGAGACTTTGATATCAGAAATCAGAGATAAGCTTAGAAAGCACGGAGCTCTTGATTACACTGTAATTGTCGCTGCAACAGCTTCGGGTTCTGCAGCTTTGCAGTATCTTGCTCCGTTTTCAGGAACGGCAATGGCAGAATACTTTATGTATTCAGGTAAGGATGTTCTGATCGTTTATGACGATTTATCCAAGCACGCTGTTGCTTACAGAGAGCTTTCTCTTCTTTTACAGCGCCCTTCCGGCAGAGAGGCATATCCCGGCGATATTTTCTATCTTCACTCCAGATTGCTTGAAAGATCGGCGCATCTTTGTGAAAAGCTTGGTGGTGGCTCTATTACGGCACTTCCGATTATTGAAACCTTGGCAGGCGATATTTCTGCTTATATTCCGACGAATGTTATTTCAATAACAGATGGACAGATTTTCCTTGATGCCGAACTTTTCAATGAAGGTCAACGCCCGGCGATTAATGTTGGACTTTCTGTTTCTCGTGTCGGCAGTGCTGCACAAAGCAAGCTTATGAAGCAAGTGTCTTCAAACCTTCGAACAAGGCTTGCACAATACCGTGAATTGGCAGACTTTATGCAGTTTGGCAGCGATATTGATAAAACAACAAAGGAAACCTTAGATTCCGGTCAACGCTTGATGGAAGCATTAAAGCAGAATAGGTATAAGCCAATTGAAGATTATTTGCAAGCGCTTTTAATTTTTGCGATTTCAGAGGGCTATGCTAAAAAGATCAATGTAAGCGATATGGAAGATTTTGAAAAACAACTTTATTCATATTTTAAAAAGCATCATTCAATTTTAATTAATGAATTATCTAAAGGTGAAAAGATGTCTGAAAATATGAAATCTAAAGTTAAATCTGCGCTTGATGATTTTGTTAAGAGGTTTTAATTATGGCAACGATTCAAACTTTGAAGAAGAAACTTCGCGGTATACGTTCAACTCAAAAAATAACAAAGGCTATGAAAACGGCGTCAACGGTTAAGTATTCAAAATTAAACGAGACTTATGCGAAATACTCTGTTTATGCTGCACAGTACAAGAAGTTTTATGACGATTACAAAGGTTTGTTTCACGATATTTTGCCTCAAAAAGATATATCAGCACCCGTTTGCTATGTGGTGATGGGTTCGAATAAAGGAATGTGCGGAAGCTTCAATAACGATGTGTTTTCTTTTGCTTTGGATGAGCTTAAAAAAGAGCAGAAGGAGTATTATCTCATAGTTTGCGGCAAGCAGGCTATTTCATATTTTGAAAGAAAGCATATTCATTTTGACGCATCGTTTGTTTTTAATGATGTACCGAAATTTGAAGATACAACAGTGTTGCTTAATGAAATTTTACGCTTACAGGTTGAAAAGATTATTTCGGGCGTTAAAATTATATATCCGAAATTTAAAAATATGATGGTTCAGAATGTTGTTTGCGACGAAGTTTTCGGTATGTCAAACAAAGAGCAGGATGAATGTGAGGATATGTTTTATCTTCCGGACAAAACAACACTTATAAGTGCTTTGGCGCACAAGGCACTGCACGCATTCTTTTATGAGTATTTACTTGAAACGGCATTGGGAGCGCAAGCATCTACTGTTATGACAATGCGCTCTGCTTATGATACTGCTACGCAGTATTGTGCAATGCTGGAAGGCGAAATTAATCGAAAAAGACAAAGTCAGGTTACAGCGGATGTTATTGAAACCTCTGCTGAACAAAAAGATTAAAGGAGGAGCACAATATGGGAAAAGGCTCCGTTGGAATGGTACAGAGAATAACCGGTCCTGTTGTTGATATTTTGTTTGAAACAAGAGAAGTACCGGATATTTTTCACGCTGTAACCATTAAGGTAAATGATGAAATATACACACTTGAAGTATTGCAGCACCTCGGCAACGGTGAAGTTAGATGTATTTCAATGCATCCTACTGACGGTATGTCGAGAGGACTTGT
>CAZNQI010000087.1:0-6543 GCA_964575375.1 uncultured Faecalibacterium sp. | reverse complement strand
AACCCAGACAAACAGAGTCAGAGTCTGCTGTGCTACCCTTACACAATTCCGCAATAACGAAAATTATTATACCACAACAAATTGAAAAGTCAATACCTTTTAATAACTTTTTTAATATTATTTTTAAACTTATAAAGTAGCGTGTTGAAGTACAAAAACGGTTGAAATATATGAGCAATAATGTTAGAATAGAAATAAAAAAATTAGGGGACGTTAAAATGAAAAAGCTTTCTGTTTGTGTATTGTTGATTTTTATATGTTTTGCCTTTACCGGGTGCGAGAGTATAAATAAAATGCTTTCAAAAGACGAAAGTGTGTTTGAGCTTTATAATCAAGGCGGCGATATTACTTTGCAGTGTGGGGAAAAGCTCGATTACACAATAAAGCTCACAAAGCAAACGGAAGATTTTTTACCCGACAGTATTGAGACTGTATGCGAAGATGAAGGTGTTGCAAGGATTACTTACCGATTTATCTTGTGGGACAGCGAGCTTCATTATTATATTGAGGGTGTATCAAAAGGTGAAACATACATCTGTTTTAAAACAAATGACGGTGCGCTTCAAACAGAAAAGATAAAGGTTATTGTAGCTGAGGAAGACAAGCAGAATACGACTGACGCTTTTACTCAAAGCAAGTCCTCTTTGATTGACGGTGTGATTTTGCAAATCGGTGAGGTGTCAAGTAAATTTGGCGTTTCAATGTCGAATTTTGATGGTATAACTAAGGATGATATTGAGATAGTAAGTGCTGACACAAGCGTAATAACGGTGCAAAGCGATTTCTTGCTGTCGGACGATTACGTGTACTTTAACGTAACGGGTGTATCGCAGGGAAGCACGAAGGCTCTTTTAAAAGAAAAGGCGAGCGATACCGTTTTATGTGAGCTTCACGTTGACGTTTTGCAAAACACAAGTGAAGAAGTTGCAATTGAAAGTGCAGGCTTACAGAAACGCACTGTCGAAACACCGGAAAGTACAACTGACGAAACTACCGCACAGACTGCAACGAGCGAAGCCGAAAGCACGAGCGTGCAGGAGAGTACAACCGAAACAACAACCTCCACAACAAAAGCAGCTATAAACGAAGATACGATTGTGTACATAACACCGAGTGGCACGAAGTATCATTACAAGCAGACCTGTGCGGGTAAAAACGCAATGGCTGTAGATTTCTCGAGCATCAAAGACGAAAAACAGCCTTGCAAAAAGTGCGTACACGATTAATTCAGGTTATAAGAAATACGTGAGCTTAAAGAACTTAAAAGGTCTTGTTTTATACTGTTTCTTATGATATAATCAATGTTCAATTTACAGAAAGAAGTACAAACCGAATGAAACTGATTAAAGCAAACGAAAACGATATAAATTTAATAATGACATTTATTGCCCAGGCGAGAGCCTATCTTAAAAGTCAGGGCATAGACCAATGGCAGGGTGAGTACCCTAATGTGCAAAGCATTGAGCAGGATATATGTGAGAGAAAAGGCTATCTCATTTCAAACGGCGACACTTCGGTGGGATATTTGTGCCTTGATTTCCAGGGTGAACAGGCGTACGAAAGCATAGACGGCAGCTGGCTCAGCGACGGAGTGTATGCAGTTATTCACAGACTTGCTATCGGCAGTGCTTTTCGCGGTAAAGGCTATGCTGATATCGCTTTTTCACTCTCAGAGGATATTTGCAAAGAAAACGGCGTTTTCAGCATCAAAATCGACACGCAAAAGGACAACAAAACAATGCAGCACCTACTAAAGAAAAACGGCTACGAATACTGCGGTAAGGTGTCGTATCCTCAGGGCGACAGAATGGCGTTTGAAAAGCTTTTAAGCTAAAAACAGGTGGTGTTTTTATGAAAGAGACGCTGATACAATTCGGTGAGGGGAATTTTCTGAGAGGGTTTGTTGAGCATTTTTTGCAGATGATGAACGATTCGGGCGTTTATGACGGCAAAGCAGTTATAGTTCAGCCGAGAGATTCAAATAAGGTTGAGGGCCTTATGAAACAAAATTGCAAATATAACCTTGTTCTTGAGGGTATGGAAAACGGTAATAGTGTGCAAAAAACGGTGCAAATAACCTGTGTCAGCCGAGCGATAGATCCGTATAAGAATTTTGATTCCTATTTAGAGCTTGCACAGCTTAAGGATGCAAGAATTATTGTTTCAAATACCACTGAGGCAGGCATTGTCTTTGATGATAAATGCAAGCTTGACGATAAACCCTGCACATCTTTCCCGGGAAAGCTTACACAGCTTCTTTACGAAAGATACAAAAAAGCTTTACCCGGATTTATAATTTTGCCGTGCGAGCTTATCGACAATAACGCAGACGAGCTTAAAAGCTGTGTACTTAAATATGCAAGGCTGTGGGGACTTCAAAACGAATTTATTTCTTGGGTTGAAAACGAAAACCGTTTTTGTAACACCTTGGTGGACCGTATAGTATCGGGCTTTTCCGCTGAAAAAGCAAGCGAGATATACGAAAAGACAAACCGATATGATTCATATCTTGTTACGGCAGAGCCTTTTCATCTTTGGGTGATTGAGGGCGATTTTGAAAGCGAGCTTCCACTCAAAAAAGGTGGAGTTAACGTAGTTTGGACAGATGATGTATCGCTTTATAAAACACGAAAGGTAAGACTTCTTAACGGCGCTCATACATCAATAGTTTTCACAGGCTTACTTATGGGATGTCAAACTGTTAAGGAATGTACCGAAAACGATACTATGAACGCTTTTTTAAGAAAATGCCTTTTGCAACAGCTTTTGCCGTCGTTGCAAGAGAATGAGGAAAACAAAGAATTTGCACTCAGCGTTCTTGAACGCTTTTCCAATCCGTACATAAAGCATAAGCTGAAGTCAATTTCTCTTGCAAGTATCAGCAAATTTAAAGCAAGAGTTTTGCCGGGTATAGTTTCATACAAAGAAAAATTTGCTGTTCTTCCCGATGCTTTGATTTTATCTCTTGCGAGCCTTATTTACTATTATAAAAACCATCAACCGGATGACGACAGCAGTATAGTTGACACAATAAAAAGCAGTGAGCTTGATGATATACTTAAAAATACCGAGCTGTGGGGTGTTGATTTGAGCTTTGCTCTTTCTCAAACTGCTGTTTGTTACGATAAAATTTGCAAAGACGGTATTGAGGAGACGGTGAAATGGATTTTATAAAAATTCACGAAAATGACAATGTGCAGGTTTGTTTGGACGACGGACACAAATATGCACTGAAGGATATTAAAAAAGGCGAAGAAATTGTTAAATACGGTTTTCCTGTGGGTGTTGCTATTTGTGATATTTCAAAGGGTGAAAGGGTGCATTCACACAATTTGAAAACGGCACTCAAAAGAGATTGCGAGTTTTCCTATGAGCCGTCTTTTAGAAACGAAAAAAGCGAAGAAAGCTTCAGTATTTTTGCATACAAACGAGCAAACGGAGACATCGGCATCAGAAATGATATTTGGATAATCAACACAGTTGGTTGCGTTAACAAGACAGCGCAAATTATTGCCGAAAAAACGGGAGTGTTTTATTTTTCTCATCCGTACGGTTGCAGTCAGCTCGGTGGCGACCACGAGTTCACTCAAAAGATTTTGCGTGGACTTATTCTTCATCCTAATGCAGGCGGTGTTCTTGTTCTGGGACTTGGTTGCGAGAATAATAATATCGGCGAAATGAAGAAAATCTTAGGCGAGTATGACAAAAAGCGTATTCGATTTCTTAATTGTCAGGATGTTGAGGATGAAATTGAGCGTGGTATAGAAATCGTTGAAGAACTTAAATCTATTACAAAGGAAGACAAACGAGAAGAAGTGTCTGTTTCAGAGCTTAAAATCGGTCTTAAATGCGGTGGCAGCGACTCTCTTTCGGGTATAACGGCAAACCCTCTTGTGGGCAGAATTTGCGACAGATTTACCGGCTTCGGTGCGAGTTGTGTTTTAACGGAGGTACCCGAAATGTTCGGTGCAGAGCAGATACTTTTAAATCGCTGTGAGGATAAAGAAATTTTTGAAAAGCTGGTTACACTTGTAAAAAAATTTAAAGATTATTTCATTTCACACGGCGAACCGATAAGTGAAAATCCGTCTCCGGGTAACAAAGAGGGTGGAATTACAACTTTAGAGGAAAAATCTCTGGGCTGTGTACAAAAGGGCGGTACGGCTGTAGTTGTCGATGTTCTTAAAGCGGGCGACTTTATTAAGAAAAGCGGTCTTAATATTTTGGAGGGACCGGGCAACGATATGGTTGCAGTAACAAATCTTACTGCGGCACACTGCCATTTGATACTTTTCACAACGGGTAGGGGAACACCTCTCGGGGCACCTGTTCCGACGATAAAGATTGCCACAAATTCTAATCTTGCAAGCAAAAAGCGTTCGTGGATAGATTTTGATGCTTCAAGGAGTCTTTATGAAAATTGCGATGATGCACTTTTTGAGCTTGTGCTGGAAACAGTTAACGGGCGTTTATGCAGAAATGAAGAAAATTCATACAGAGAGATAGCAATTTTCAAAGACGGAGTTACATTATAAAATTTAAGAGGCTGTCTTGCTTTTGCAACAGCCTTTTTCTATTAGAGAATAGGCTTCAATAGTGTAGAATAACATTTTTATATGAGATGTTTATTCTATCTTTTAACTTCTTTGTCTTAGTTGCATATATTGTTAATGGGCGTAAAGCCAAAATCATAAAAGGAGAGATACTAATGGGTAATTACGGCAGTAGTTGCGGTTATCAGCAGTATCGAACAGAAGAGGGTTGTGGTTGCGAGAGAATCAGCAGCTTTCCGGATTGCACGCCACCTGCTATGGCTTATGTACCGTTTCAGCAGTGGTGCGATGTATATGCTATGGACAAAGCTATGTGTCAAGGAACGCTGTTCCCTGTTCTTGATAAGCCTTTCATAGGTGGTAGATACAAATGGTAAACACAAAAAATTTAAAACATAAATTTATGGCAGTACGTTTTGTTATGTGGGAGCTGCATCTTTATCTTGACACTCACCCGTGCGATGAGGATGCAATGAGACTTCTTGAAAGATACAAAAAACAATACGAGAATCTGCTTGAGGAATATAAGTGCCAATACGGCCCGCTTACAGCAGAATGTGGCAGTGGCGAAGCTTGGATAGGCAGACCGTTTCCTTGGGTGAACACCGGGAGTGATTGCTGATGTTTCAATATGAAAAGATTTTGCAGTATCCTATAAACATTAAAACTCCCAACCCGCAGGCAGCTAAGGTTATAATCACACAGTATGGTGGCCCCGACGGTGAGCTTGGTGCTTCTTTGCGATATCTCAGCCAAAGATTTGCAATGCCGTGGTGCGAGCTTCAAGGACTTTTGACAGATATAGGTACCGAAGAGCTCGGACACCTTGAAATGATTGGTACACTCGTTTATCAGCTCACAAGAAATCTTTCTGTCGAAGAAATCAAGAAGTGTGGCTTCGATGCTTACTTTGTTGACCATACAACAGGTGTATACCCGTCGAGTGCCGCAGGCGTTCCGTTCACAGCAGCATATCTTCAGTCTAAAGGCGACGTTATAACGGATTTGTTTGAAAATATGGCAGCAGAACAAAAAGCAAGAACAACCTACGACAATATCCTCAGATTGGTTGATGACCCTGATGTTAAGGATGTTATCAGATTCCTTCGTGCAAGAGAAGTTGTGCATTTCCAAAGATTTGGTGAAGGCTTGAGAATTGCAACGGATAAGCTTTGCGAAAAGAATTTCTACGCTTTCAACCCTGCTTTTGATAAGGTGAATAAATAATTAAATCGACGAGCTGTTTCTGTTGCCGTTTTTAAGGCTTCGGAACAGCTCTTGTTTTGGTTAAATCGCTATGGCTTTTGTTGCTGAATTTTGTCATAGTAAACAATAAGCTTTTGAGGCTTGACAATCTTTCTATAAATGTTTTATAGAAAAATAACCTTTTAATTTATTGTTTATTAACAATTTTTATTGTTTGTTTAATAGAATTTGCAATAATATTAACAAAGAAATTGTACAAAATGATATAATTAGGCAAGGAGTCTCGAAGAAAAATTTTCTTCCCCTTGCTGATTAAAATTAAGGAGATGAATAATATGTTACCTTCACCTAATAATTTAAATTGCTTTGAATATCTCGAATATTCTACAGGCCGTTACGATGATGTTAATATGATGCAGCATTTCGGAGTTGATTACTTGCGCTCTGAAATTCTTAGTGATATCGACGCACTTGCTGCATATTTCCAAAAGGAGCTTAAGCTTCAAAAGGGCGACGTTTACACAATCTTTATGCCCACAACCATGCAAAGTATAATTACATTCTATGCCCTGAATAAGATAGGTGTTATCACAAGCTTTGTACATCCTCTTATGGGCGCAGATTATCTTAAAGAGCAGCTTGAGCTTGTTCATTCAAAGGGTGTAATGGTGCTTGACTTGCTTGTTAAAGACCATATTGAAACCATAAATAAGAGCGGACTTCCGTGTATAGTGTGCCACAGCTCGGACTACTCAAAGGGTGTTAAGGAATACGGCTGTAAGGT
>CAZNQI010000086.1:0-6642 GCA_964575375.1 uncultured Faecalibacterium sp. | reverse complement strand
GTTTGTGTAACCTGTCCGGGAAGAGTTGTAGGAGCCATTTGACCACCTGTCATACCGTAAATTGCGTTGTTAACAAAAATAACAGTTATATTCTCGTTTCTTGCAGCTGCGTGAACAGTTTCAGCAGTACCGATTGAAGCGAGGTCGCCGTCGCCTTGATATGCGAATACAATGTGATTTTCAGGGTCAGCACGCTTTAAACCTGTTGCAACAGCCGGAGCTCTACCGTGCGCAGCTTGAACCATATCGCAATTAAAATAGTTATATGCTAAAACAGAACATCCAACAGGAGCAACACCGATAGTCTTGCCTTCAATGCCAAGCTCGTCAATAGCTTCTGCAACAAGACGATGTATAATACCGTGTGTGCAACCCGGGCAATAGTGAAGCGGCACATCACAAAGAGATTTTGGTTTATCAAATACTACCATTATTTTGTACCTCCTTCATTTGCTTTAACAATTGCTTCAAGAACCTGTTCGGGAGAAGGAATCATACCACCAACTCTGTTGCATAAAACAACAGGCTTCTTGCACTTTGTAGCAAGCTCAATATCTTCAATCATTTGACCCATTGAAAGCTCGACAGAAATAAAGCAATTAACTTTATCTGCTGCAGCTTCAAAAGCTTTTTTAGGGAACGGCCAAAGAGTAATCGGTCTTATCATACCAACTTTAATACCCTTTTCTCTTGCCATTGCAATAGCATTTTTTGCAACACGAGCAGCAATACCAAATGCAGAAACGCAAATTTCGGCATCGTCCATCATATACTCTTCATACATAGCTTCGGTTTCTTCGATTACTCTGTACTTTTCGTATCTTGCAAAGTTAAGCTTTTCAAGCTCTTCGGGAACGAGTGAAAGTGAATTTATGATATTATGTACTCTTGCGCATTTTGTACCTGTTGCAGCCCAAGATTTATCGTATTCATTAATAACTGCTTCTTCGAGAGAAACAGGCTCCATCATTTGTCCCATTGTACCGTCAGCAAGAATCATTGATGTCATTCTATACTTATCAGCAAGGTCAAAACCTTTAACAGTTAAGTTTGCCATTTCCTGAACACTTGAAGGTGCAAGAACAATCATACGGAAGTCGCCGTGTCCGCCACCCTTTGTTGCTTGGAAGTAGTCTGACTGAGACGGTTGAATACCACCAAGACCCGGACCACCACGTTGAACGTTAACAACAAGCGACGGAAGATCGCTACCTGCAAGATATGAAAGACCTTCAGCCTTAAGGGAAATTCCCGGGCTGGAAGACGATGTCATAACTCTCTTACCGGTTGATGCAACACCGTAAACCATATTGATTGCTGCAACTTCGCTTTCAGCTTGTAAAAAACAGCCGCCGATTTTCGGCATTCTCTTTGCCATATATGCAGCAATTTCGGTTTGAGGTGTGATTGGATATCCGAAGTAATGGCGACAGCCTGCTAAAATAGCAGCCTCTGCAATCGCTTCATTACCCTTCATAAGTACTTTATCTGCCATTTCAACACCTCATTTCTCAACTTTGATTATGCAATCAGGACACATTGTTGCACAGAAAGCACAACCGATACACTTGCTTTGGTCGGTAATTTCAGCAGGTGAATGACCTTTTGCATTGATTTTGTCTTTAGCAATAATAATGATTTTTTTAGGGCATGCCGTTACACAAAGACCACAGCCTTTACATAAGTCAGTCCTGAATGTTAATTTCGGCATATTTTACCTCCAAATTAAAATATTTTACTTTGCAAATTTAAAGGAAATAAATCTTTGATTTTCCCCTCAAGCTCATTGCAAACATCTTGCTTCGCTGTTGTCATAATGATCGGTAAGGATGATATTTGACTTAGTTTTTGTACTTCATTAACAGTACTCAAAACGTCTTGTGCACTTGTATCATCACCGAGATTTGAGTTGTTGATAATTGCTGTAAATTTGACAGAGCTCGCTTTTTCAATTTCTTTCATTATTTCAAACGCATCCTCTGCAGTTCTGCAGAGGGGTCTGAAAAAATTTGCAACAAAAATCATTTCATAATTATTTTCCTCGTTGATGAAAGGAGCAAATCTTCCGAGAGCAATCGCTCCTGCATCATCGCCTCCGATATCCATAACAGCATAGATGTTTTTATCTTGCACAGCTCTGTACATACTTTGCGGCAAAGCGGGAATATCAACATTTGTACCTGCATACGGTGAACACAAAAGTTCAATTCCTTTTTCTTGAAGTTCAATTTCACTGTCCTTAGTACGAAAATAAGGGTTTACAATATCTAAGTCAGCAATAACTACATCAAGGCTTTGCTTTTTTAAATGCATAGCATAGTTTACGGCAATATTGGTTTTACCACTGCCATAATGACCTGCAAAAAGTGTGATGCGCTTTGGCATAAAACATCTTCCTTTAATTATACGATATTATTTATCAAAATGCAACTTTTTTTCTGCAATAATTTGACAAATTAAAGCTTATTTCTTTGGATTTTACCACTGATTGTCTTTGGTAATTCATCACGGAATACAACGATTCTCGGGTATTTATACGGAGCTGTATTCTGCTTAACATAGCTTTGAATTTCCTTTTTGAGTTCTTCGGTAGGCTCTGTGCCCTTTGTTAAAACAATACTTGCTTTAACAACCTGACCTCTTATTTCATCCGGTGCAGCAGAAACACCACACTCAAGAACATACGGAAGCTCCATAATAACATTTTCAATTTCAAACGGTCCAATACGGTAGCCTGATGACTTAATAACGTCGTCTATACGGCTAACATACCAATAGTATCCGTCTTCGTCGCACCAAGCAGTATCTCTTGTGTGATACATATTGTCGTACCAAACCTCTTTGGTCTTTTCTTCATCACCATAGTAGCCTTTGAAAAGTCCACACGGAATCTTTTTATCGGTTCTGATAACAATTTCACCGGTTTCACCAACTGCACAAGGCTTGCCGTCAGGATCAACAATATCTACATCATAGCAAGGCACGGGTTTACCCATAGCACCGGGCTTTGGTGTTGAGCCGATAAGATTACCGATTGTGAGTGTTGTTTCTGTCTGGCCGAAGCCTTCCATAATAACAATACCTGTAGCTTTTTCAAACTGATGGAAAACTTCCGGATTAAGTGCCTCGCCGGCTGTTGTTGCGTATCTTATTGAAGAAAGGTCATACTTTGAAAGATCTTCTTTGATAAGCATTCTGTACATTGTTGGCGGTGCGCAGAAAGTTGTAATATGATACTTTGCAAACATCGGTAAAATATCGCCTGCATTAAAACGATCGAAGTCGTATGTAAACACAGCACCTTCACACATCCATTGACCGTAGAATTTACCCCACATAGCCTTACCCCAACCTGTGTCGGAAATTGTAAGGTGTAAGTCGCTCGGAAGAACAGTGTGCCAATATCTTGCGGTTATAAAGTGTCCTAATGCATATTTGTAGGAATGAACTGCAATTTTAGGATATCCTGTTGTACCGGAAGTGAAGAACATAAGCATATTATCATCACCACAAGGTGCATCCTCTGTTCTTTCGTAAATGCTTCTGAAAAGCTTATATTCAGTATCAAAATTATGCCAACCATCCTTATCGGCACCAACTATGATTTTAACTGCAAGCCCATCGTAGCTTTTTGCGGCTTCATCAACTTGATTTGCAGTTTCACCGTCAGCAGTACAAAGAATTGCATTAACTCCTGCTGCCTTAAAACGGTATTCAAAGTCGTGAACAACGAGCTGGTTAGTTGCAGGAATGATTACTGCACCGATTTTATGAAGAGCGAGAGCTGTTATCCAGAATTGATAATGACGCTTGAGAACGAGCATAACTCTGTCGCCGCGCTTAATGCCAAGGCTGAGGAAATAGTTAGCTGCTCTTGCAGACTCCTTTTTCATATCATTATATGTAAATCTTCTTTCGGTCTTATCATTTGATATATGAAGCATTGCAAGCTTATCCGGATACTTATCAGCCACTGCGTCAACAATATCAAATGCAAAGTTAAAGCTGTCTTCATTTTTGTAGTCAAGTGAAACAAGAGTACCGTCCTCTGCTTCCTCTGTTACAATAAACTTTTCTGCTTCAAGAACATGACCTGTTTTTGCGTTGACAAAGGTTTCCCTTATTTTTTCTTCATCCACCTTATCTTCGCCGGTAACAACAACAGCAACAAAAGTACAATCCTTACCGTCAACAGCAATCATACCGTGTGGTGTTGAGCTGTTGTAATAAATGCTGTCTCCCTCGGAAAGAATTTCGGTATGATTTCCAACTCTTACTTTAAGCTTGCCCGAAAGAACGATATCAAATTCCTGTCCACTGTGTGTCGTGGTAGCAATAGGCATATTTTGAAGCTCGCTTTTATATTCATATTTTGCAAGATAAGGTTCTGCAAACTTATTTCTGAAAAGAGGTGCGAGATTTGTTATTTCAATACCATCTTCCTTAGAGGTTCTCTTTCCTTGACCTTTTCTTGTAACTGTGTAAGAAGAAAGATTGGCGCTGTGTCCCTCGAGAATATCCGTAATACCAATCTCAAAAGCTTTTGCGCACTTGTGAATAAAAGTGAACGGAAAATCAGCTGTGCCGTTTTCATACGCGCAATACTCATCAACGGTTATGTCGGTTTTTTCTGCCATATCTTCGACAGAATAACCTGCAATTTCACGCATTTCCTTAATTCTGTTTGCAACTTCCATAAGTTGGTTGTTTACATCTTTTTGCATAAAAATCTACCTCCAAAAAATAAACTCGTCTCAAAGAAAAAACTTTGAGACGAGTAATTTCTAAAAATATACCCGCGGTACCACTCAAATTGCGATAACTAACCGCCACCTCAAGCTCTAACAAGCTCTATGCATTAACGCAGCAATCACGAGGAGTATCTAATAATTCGTACATAACTTTCAATCTCCCAGCTCAGAAGTGATAGGAACTTGAAGTGCCGCAATGTTGATATTCCACCATCATCAACTCTCTATAAAAAGGAAGCTTCGTCCGTCTTCGTCATAGCTTTTAAATATTTTATTGCAGATATTGTAGCACTTCAAAGAGCTAAAGTCAATATATTTTTTGTTTTTTTTTGAAAAAATATTTAAAACAGCGAGTTTTCATCAATATTAAAAAGTTTACACGCATTTAAATAGAAGATTTTTTGTGTTTCTTCATCACTTAAATTCATTTGCATAAACCTTTCATATTCAAGCTTATGCGACCACATCGGAAAATCAACACCGAACAAAACTCTGTCAGCAGTATATTTTCTGACATATTCCGCACACTTTTCAGGTGATAACCAATCAAAGCTGGAAGAACAGTCAACGTAAAAGTTTTCGTACTTATGAAGTTTTTCCGTTGCTTCTTCCCAACAAGACCAACCGCCAAAGTGCGCACCGATAACTGTTAGGTTAGGATATTTTTTTAACACTGCTTCCATTCTGTCTGGATTTGAATAATCATATCTTGTGTCTCCCGTGTGCAAAAGGACAGGAATTCTGCCCTCGCACAAAGAATATATCTTATCGCATTTTTCATCGTCGATTTTAAACTTTTGAAAATCAGGATGCATTTTAATTCCCTTAAGACCCAAAGAAAGTATCTCTTCAATATCCTTTTCAATTGTTTCGGAATCAGGATGCAGTGTTCCGAGTCCCGTCATAATTCCATCGCTGTTTTTTACAGTTTCTGCAATAAAATGGTTTATTGATTGAACTTGGCGTGGTGTTGTTGCAACCGAAAAAACGATAAAGTGCTTAACGCCAATACTTTTTCCTGCCTCAACCAAGGTTGAATATCTTCCGTCGTAATACATTGATAAATCGTAGAACTCGCTAATACCCTTAACTGCCCTATCGGCAATTTTTTCCGGGTAAACATGGCAATGAGCATCAATAATGGGATAATTCATTTAAATTCACCTTACTTATGCAGTTTCAACCGAATTTGCTTTTTGAAGTCCATACTTTTCAATTGCTTCTTCACGCATCTTATATTTAAGAATCTTACCGGCAGCGTTCATCGGGAATGCATCAACAAAATCTACATATCTCGGTACCTTATGTTTAGCCATATGATCGCGTACAAACTGCTTCATTTCTTCTACAGTCATACTCTCGCCTTCCTTAAGCACAATACAAGCAGCAATTTCTTCGCCGTATTGTTCATCGGGAACACCGATAACCTGCACATCACTAACTTTAGGATGAGTATAAATAAACTCCTCGATTTCCTTAGGATAAATGTTTTCACCACCTCGGATGATCATATCCTTTAGTCTGCCTGTGATTTTATAATTACCATCCTCCGTCTTACAAGCAAGGTCGCCCGTATGGAGCCAACCGTCAGCATCTATTGTGCTTGCAGTAGCTTTAGGCATCTTATAATAGCCTTTCATAATATTGTAGCCTCTTGCTACAAATTCACCAATCTCACCTACAGGTAAATCCTCGCCTGTTTCGGGATCAACTATTTTACACTCAATTTCCGGAAGAGCTCTTCCGACTGTAGCAACACGAACTTCAAGCGAATCGTCTGTAGAACTCATTGTACAACCCGGTGATGCTTCGGTTTGTCCGTAAACGATTGTAATTTCGGTCATGTGCATCTTATCAACAACATCTTTCATTGTTGCTATCGGACAAGGTG
>CAZNQI010000085.1:0-6668 GCA_964575375.1 uncultured Faecalibacterium sp. | reverse complement strand
GTAGAGGTTTGTCCCGATGCGTGGTTCCTTAACTACACAAATCCTATGGCTATGCTCACGGGTTATATGCTTCGCTATACAAAGATAAAAACTGTCGGTCTTTGCCATAGTGTTCAAGCGTGTTCAAAGGGTTTGCTTGAAAAGCTCGATATGACGGATAAAATCGACGGCAGGGTTGACCGTATTGCAGGTATAAACCACATGGCGTGGTTGCTTGAAATAAGAGATAAGGATGGTAACGACCTTTATCCGGAAATCAAGAAAAGAGCCAAACTCAAAAATGCGGCAGAAAAGCACGATGATATGGTACGCTTTGATTATATAGACAAGTTAGGTTATTACTGCACTGAAAGCAGTGAACATAACGCAGAGTATAACGGCTTTTATATTAAGTCGAGATATCCCGAAATGATAGATGCGTTCAACATTCCTCTTGACGAATACCCGAGAAGATGCGTTGAACAAATAGAAGGCTGGGAAAAACAAAGAGACAGTATTTTAGCCGACGGTAAGATAACACATGAGCGTTCCGGCGAATATGCCTCATACATTATGGAAGCTATCGTTACAAACAAGCTTTATAAGATAGGAGGTAATGTTCTCAACAACGGACTTATTGACAATTTGCCTGCAGAAGCTTGTGTTGAAGTGCCTTGCCTTGTTGACGGTAGCGGTATAACGCCTTGCCATATGGGTCCTCTTCCGCTTCAGCTTGCCGCAATGAATTCAAGCAATATCTATCCACAGCTTCTCACTATTGAAGCTGCGGTAACGCTTCAAAAGCAGTGCATATATAATGCTGCTATGATGGATCCTCATACGGGTTCTGAGCTTAGCATAAAGGATATTTACGCTATGGTGGATGAGCTTCTTGAAGCACATAAGGGTTGGTTGCCTGAATACAAATAAAACAAAACTAAAGACTGTTCCATTCGTTTTTTGGAACAGTCTTATCTTATATTCGGTGCTTTATTCCTTTAGGCAAGCATTTTTAATGCCCTCATACACATTTTGTACATTGCATTTATTAAGTTTTGCAAGAGATAAGTATTATAAAAAAGTATACCGTTTTCATTTTTGCATTGTTTTTGCATTAAAATGTACGAAATATAAACAATTCATATAAAGCTGACGCAATTAGCTTAAATATGTTGCATTTAATATTGTTTTCATATAAAATGATGGTTGTAGTTTGTATTATGTTTTGCAACTGCAACTTATTTGTGTACTGGGAGGGGTATATGAATTGGACAACAGAGAACGCAAAGAAATAAGAAAAGGCTATTTTAGAGCTAACTTTCATTCAACATGGGCAAGATTTAATCTAACTATTCCGATAAGAACGGTTTTGTGCTTTAGAGGAAAAGCCGTAAAAATTAAAGACAGGCCGTATATTCTTATGATGAATCACGTTGAAAATTTTGATCCCGGCTACGAGTCGCTTCTGATAAGAGAAAATGTAAGGCACGTTATCAGCGACCATCTTGTAAGAACACCGCTTGCCAGAGCGATATTTTATATTTATTCAGCTCCTATTGTAAACTATAGGGACAGAGGCGGAATATGGCTTTATAATAAAATCTTAAAGAATATTGAAGCAGGTGTAAATGTCGGTATATATGTTGAGGGTGCAAAATGCGTAAACGGGGAAACGGCATACATCAGTAAAAATAATGCTCATCTTGCAAAGGATGCCGATTGCGCCTTGGTTACAATGCGTCTCAAGTGCGGATATTTAAAGACACCGAGATGGGCAAGGTTTAACGGTATAGGGCCTACGTTCGGTGAAGTAGTGAATGTTTACACTAAAGAGCAATTGAAGGAAATGTCTGTAGAAGAAGTGTATTCACATATTCTCGAAGATTTGTATGTAAATGTTTATGACGAGCAACGAAAAAATCCTCACGCATATTTCAGATTAAAGCCTGCCGAATGTGCTGAAACCGTGCTTTACGGTTGCCCGAAGTGCGAGAAAATTGCAACTCTTAAAACGAAAAACGATGAAATCTTTTGCAGTTGCGGCTTTAAAGCTAAAATTGATAAGTACGGCTTTTGGCACAGTGAAGATATGCACTTTGACGATATCGTTTCGTGGGACAAGCTTCAGAAAAAACTTATCAAAGATATAACCGATGAAAAGAAGGGTTCTTCTGACCTTATTTTTTCGGATAATAAGCAAATTGTTATGCTTCTTGATGATAAAAAACGCAATGTTATCAGTAAGAATGCAGAAATTAAGCTTTACGGTGATCGATTTGAAATAATTATGGAAAACGAAACTGATGTTATATCATTTGATAAAATTCAAAGGCTCGGGTATATTTCAATGATGAATCTTGTTATTATGACAGATGTAAGATATTATGAAATTGCAAGCGCTTATCCTCGCTCTGCAACAAAGTATATTGTTGCAATGAGATATTTTATGGGAAAAGATAACAAGTGATTTTTAAAATATTATCATAGATTATTATTGAAAATTTAATTGATTTTTGGTATTATATTTTACGGTTCGATTATGATAAAAAGGAGTTTGAAAATGATAATTAGCAATGATATTAAATATGTTGGTGTAAACGACAGGAAAATTGATTTATTTGAGGGTCAGTTTGTTGTTGAAAACGGTATGGCATATAATTCTTATGTTATTCTTGATGAAAAGGTTGCAGTGCTCGATTCTGTTGATGCATCCTTCGGTAGCGAATGGCTCGATAATATTAAGAGTGTGCTTAAAGACAGAAAGCCCGATTATCTTATAGTTCAGCACATGGAGCCTGACCATTCTGCAAACATTACTTTGTTTATGAATGAATATCCCCAAGCGATTGTTGTGGCGTCTGAAAAGGCTTTCACTATGATGAAAAACTTTTTCGGCACTGACTACGGCGACAGAAGAGTTGTTGTTAAGCAAGATGATACATTATCACTCGGAAAGCATAACCTTGTTTTTAACACAGCAGTTATGGTCCACTGGCCGGAAGTTATAATGACATACGACCAATACGAAAAGGTGCTGTTTTCTGCCGATGCTTTTGGTAAATTCGGTGCAACCGATGCAGACGAAGATTGGGCTTGTGAAGCCAGAAGATATTATTTCGGCATAGTTGGTAAATACGGCACACAGGTACAAGCAGTACTGGCTAAGCTTTCCTCAATTGAAGTTAAAACTATCTGTCCGTTACACGGCCCTGTTTTAAGTGAAAATTTAGGCTACTATCTTGATTTATACAATACTTGGTCATCATACGGTGTTGAAAGCGAAGGTGTTATGATTGCCTATACATCTGTTTACGGTAACACAAGAAAGGCAGTTGAAATCTTAGCAAAGGAACTCGAAAACAACGGCTGTAAAAAGGTTGTTGTTAATGACCTTGCTCGCTGTGATATGCATGAGGCTGTTGAGGATGCTTTCCGTTACGGCAGAATTATTCTTGCCACAACAACATATAACGGCGATATCTTCCCGTTTATGGGCGAATTTATTAATGCTCTTACAGAAAGGAACTATCAAGGCCGAAAGATTGGTATTATCGAAAACGGCAGCTGGGGTCCTATCGCTGCAAGAAAGATAAAGAAATTCTTTGAAAACAGTAAGAACATAACTTTTACGGATACAGTTGTAACAATCTTGTCGGCTGTTAAGGATAGCAACATAGAGCAAATAAGAGCTCTTGCAAAAGAAATATGTGAATAAAAATCAAAAAACTACCTATTGCGGGTAGTTTTTTATTTTATATTAAAAATTAAAACGTGAATTTTTTTAATTACAGATTAGTCGGTGGACTCGTTTTGTTTACTCTTTTTGTTTATATATATAATTTTGTGCATTTTTAACTGTTTTTTGTTGACTGCGCCTTGTAAAAGTGCTAATATATATAAAAAGATTTTTATATATCAAGGAGGAAATATGGCTGTTAAAGAATTAATTTCAAAGGCAAAGGACATCCCTTCCTATGTGAAAACGCATTGGAGTACCCCGAGCGAGGGAGGTTACCTTTCATTAAAGGAAATGGTAGCGTTTACCGTTTCTCAGGCAGGTACATATATTTATATGACCGTTTCGGGTATTATGACTTTCTCTGCAACATATTTTTGCGGAGCGATTATGGAAATTGCCGCTTTAGACTTTTCTATTATCAGTGTCATAACAAATATCATCAACTATATTTTGATGTTTACAAACCCCATAAGTGTTCTCATTTATGAAAATCACGGTCAGCTGAGCCGAAAAATGAAAATCTTTGCACACAGTGTTTATATCGGTGAGATTGTTGTTGCGATAATTTGCTATTTAATTCCGTCGGAACCGTTTGAAGGAATTATGAAAGGCTTGCCGCAGATAATAGGAAATATTCTGCTTGTAAACGGTCTGACGGGATATATAAACTGGTTTATAAGAATAAAGTTTTCAGCTAAATACGGCAGATTAAAGCCGTTTCTTGCCCTTTGCGGTATACCGTCAGCTATTATTACATCAATAATTCCGTTTTTACCGCTTGAAAACGTAAGTTATACAAATAAGCTCATTATTTTGCATTTTGCATTTACTTTTATGAACTATTTTTATCAGAGCTTTTGCGGTACATCAAGTCTTGTTACCTTTATGTCGCCGAACTCTCAAGAAAGACAGATACTTTATTCAATAGTACCCATTATAACCGGCTTCTTCCCGTCTATTATCAACATTTTCTTCCCGATGCTGATAGCTATGACAGGCGGATATCTTAACATTATGACATATAAAGTTTTCGTGCCTATTTTCTGCTTTGCAGGCGTAGCCGTATCACTTACAATAATAAAGTGTCAAGAGCGAGTTATTGAGCCTGCGATGGAAAAAAGAGCGAAGGTTACCTTCTGGAAGGGCGCAAAGAATGTTATTAAAAATAAGTATCTTTGGATGATAAATATTGCAAATACTTTGGGTCAATGGCAAGGTATGGTTGGTAATCTGCTTTCTTGGTGGTTTATCTATTCGCTTCGTATGGAATGGTTTTCCGGTATCGCTGCAAGTATTGTTGTAGTGGGTATGACGGCGGGTAATGTGCTTTGTCCTATCCTTACACAGAAATATCAAAAGAGAAACATTTTGCTTATATTCCGAGCCCTCACACTTTTGATGGTATTTGGTATTGCTCTTGCAGTTAAGCTTGAAAATATCTATATTTTCCTTATTTGTATGTTCCTTAAAAATACTGTTGCACCTATAGTTGACGGTGTTAACAGTGGTCTTAATGCAGATGTTATGGTTTATCATCAATGGAAGTTTGGCGAAAGAGCAGATGCAATGTCCGGTGTATTTAGTTGGATTACTAACCCGATTAATATGCTTATTGCATTAATCATACCTCTTTTGCAAAAGAATGTAGGTTATACTTCCGACTGGGATGTTCTTTTTGATTCAACCGTCCTTAACAATGTATTTAACATTTACACATGGGCATCAATAATCGGCCTTGTTCTTATAACTGTTCCGTATATCTTCTACGATTTGACAAAAGAAAAGTATGAAATGTATGTAAGTGAACTTAAAGAAAGGGTACGACAAATAGAAAACGAAGATGAAACAAGCACCGATGCTGCAGTTGGAGGTGAATTGGCATGATTAAAAGAACAGCTTTAATTTTAGCTTTATGTGTTTTAATGCTTTCTTTGTTTACAGGCTGCACAGAGCAACTTGGTTTAAGTATCAGCGGCAACAGTGAAATTACTTATAAAATTAAAGATGATGTTGCAATTGTTAAAGAAGCTCCGAATCTCAGTACAATAACCGAAATAACCATTCCCGATGAATACGAAGGATATCCTGTAAAGGAAATTGCAGATTTTTCTGTTGTTAATCTTGAAAATGTTGCTGTTATCAACATCGGTAAAAATGTTGAGACTATCGGAGAATGGGCATTTACAAATAATCAGAAGCTTACGGAATTTTCTGTTGATGAAGAGAACGAGTATTTTTGTGATGTGGACGGTGTTCTTTTTACAAAGGATATGAAAACCTTGATTGCCTATCCGCCTGCCAAGGGACTTGAGACAACAACCTTAAAAGACGAAAACGGTAAGGAATATTCTGCTGAGGTTATGGAATATGTAATTCCTGATACCGTTGAAACGATACGAACGAAGGCGTTTTACAAGTGTACAAAAATAACAAGCCTTACAATCGGCTCAAATGTTAAGTCTATAGAAGAAAAAGCGCTGTTTCGCTGCAGCTCACTTAAGGAGCTTGTTTTGCCCGACACTTTGCAATTTATAGGCAAGGATGCCTTTGCTTACTGTTCGTCGGTAACAGAAACCGTTATCCCTGCTTCGGTTACGCAAATTGACGATTACGCATTTTATAACTGCGTCCTTTTAACGAAAATTGCAGTGGAAAACGAAGAAAGTAATATCACTTTGGGTAAGTTATGGTACCCGACAAGAAACGGCCAAGAAATAGATGTCGAGATTATTTGGAATGAATATTTGAAATGTCCGGAGGATAATTAAGTGAAAACATACACCAAAAAAGAGCGAAATATGTACCTTTTGGGTTTGCTCGGACAAAATATGATTTACAATATTATTGCGACGGGTATGACCTTCTATTTTCAAAGTGTGATTTTTATACCTGCAATGGCGATAAGCGTTATAACGGGTGTTGCAAGAATATGGGATGCTATTAATGACCC
>CAZNQI010000084.1:5203-6673 GCA_964575375.1 uncultured Faecalibacterium sp. | reverse complement strand
GCTTCCGAGGCAGGTGCTTGAAAAGGCACAACAAGAACTCATTTGCTATGGCGACAGTGGTATGTCCGTTATGGAAATGAGCCACCGTTCAAAGGTTTACGATGAGATTATCAAGGAAGCTGAGGCACTTCTTCGTGAAATTATGGCTATTCCCGATAATTACAAGGTGCTTTTCCTTCAAGGTGGTGCTTCAACTCAATTTGCGGCAGTTCCTCTTAACCTTATGAACAAAAACGGTAAGGCAGACTATATTCTTTCGGGTCAATTCTCAACAAAGGCTTTTAAGCAGGCTCAAAAGTATGGTGATGTTGTGGCTGCAGCTTCTTCAAAGGAGCAAAACTTCAGCGTTATCCCTGAAACTACAAGAGAGTCCTTCAGACCGGACGCAGACTATGTTCACGTTTGCTTCAACAATACAATCTACGGTACAAAGTATCATTATATTCCCGATACAGGTGATATTCCGTTGGTTGCAGATATGTCATCTTGCATTATTTCAGAGCCTGTTGACGTTAGCAAATTCGGTATGATTTACGCAGGTGCACAAAAGAATATGGCTCCTGCAGGTCTTACAATCGTAATCGTTCGTGAAGACCTTATCGGTAACGAAAGAGATATTACTCCTGATATGTTAAGCTATAAGCTCATGGCAGATAACGATTCAATGTACAACACACCTCCTTGCTACTGTATCTATGTTGCAAAGCTTGTATACGAGTGGATAAAGTCAATCGGCGGTCTTGAGGAAATGAAAAAGCTCAACGAAAAGAAAGCTGCCGTACTTTATGATTATCTCGACAGCCAGGACTACTATGTTGCACCTGTTGAAAAGCATTGCCGCAGTATGATGAACGTTACTTTCGTAACAGGCGATGCAGAGCTTGACAAGAAATTCGCTGCTGAAGCTGAAAAGGCAGGTCTCAAGAACCTTAAGGGACACAGAAGTGTTGGTGGTATGAGAGCTTCAATTTACAATGCTATGCCTTATGAGGGCGTTGTGGCTTTGGTAGAATTTATGAAAAAATTTGCCGAGGAGAACCCTAAAGCATAAGATAATTAAGGGGGTAAAAAGATATGAAAACGATTAAAACAATGAATAAGATTGCCGAAGTAGGACTTCAGCAGCTTGATAAGACAAAGTATACAATAAACGACAATGCAGAAAATCCAGATGCTGTTTTGGTGCGTTCAGCATCCTTGCACGATGTGGATTTTCCGTCATCACTTCTTGCTATAGCACGTTGCGGTGCAGGTGTAAATAACATTCCTTGCGACAAATGTGCAGAAGACGGTATCGTTGTATTTAATACTCCGGGTGCAAACGCAAACGGTGTTAAGGAGCTGACTGTTGCCGCACTCCTTCTTGCATCGAGAAAGATTGTTGACGGTATCGCTTGGGCGAACACACTTGAAAGTGATGTTGCAAAGCAGGTTGAAAAGGGCAAGAGCGCTTTTGCAGGCTGTGAAATT
>CAZNQI010000084.1:0-5193 GCA_964575375.1 uncultured Faecalibacterium sp. | reverse complement strand
AGAGCAGGTGCCGGTGTTAATAACATTCCACTTGATAAGTGCGCAGAGCAAGGCATTGTAGTATTCAACACACCCGGTGCTAACGCAAACGCTGTTAAAGAGCTTGCCATTGCAGCTCTCCTTCTTGCTTCACGCGATATTGTCGGCGGCATTGAGTGGGCAAAAACACTTGAAGGCGACGATGTTGCAAAGCAGGTTGAAAAGGGCAAGAGCGCTTTTGCAGGCTGTGAAATTATGGGCAAAACTCTTGGTGTAATCGGTCTTGGTGCTATCGGTGGCTTGGTTGCAAATTCTGCAAAGAGCCTTGGTATGAAGGTTATCGGTTGCGATAATTTCCTTACAGTTGACGCTGCATGGCATCTTTCAAGATCAATCAACAAAGCTTCAACTTACGAAGAAATTTATGAAGTAGCAGATTATATCACACTTCACGTTCCGTCTAATCCACAAACAAGAGGAATGATTAACGCTGAAGCTATTGCAAAAATGAAGGACGGCGTTAAAATCATTAACCTTTCTCGTGCTGACCTTGTAAATATCGAGGATATGAAAGCAGCACTCGAGAGTGGTAAGGTTAGCGCTTATGTTACAGACTTCCCGACAGAAGAAGCTATCAATACACCGGGCATTATCACAATTCCCCACCTTGGTGCTTCAACAGAGGAGTCAGAGGACAACTGTGCTGTTATGGCTGCACATCAGGTTGCAGATTTCCTTGAGAACGGCAATATAGTTAATAGTGTTAACTATCCGTCAATTTCAATGCCGAGAACAGATGAACAAAGACTTGTTATTCTTCATAAGAACGTGCCGAATATTCTCAGCACAATCACAACAAGTATCTCTACACAGGGTATTAACATTGAGCACATGGCTAACCGTTCAAAGGGCGACTACGCTTGCACAATTGTTGACACAAAGACTGAACTCAGCGAAGAAACAGTTGCAAAAATCTCTGAAATAGAACACGTTATCAGAGTTATCAATTTGAAATAAGCTTAGATAATAAACTATCCCTTGCCGAAAAAGGTAAGGGATAGTTTTGTTTAATGTGTTTCCTCTGTGAAGAACGATTCAAGATTAGGCCATTCATAGCTTAAAGAAATTTCTCCTTGCTGATATCTTGCGACCTTGCCGTCGGGCAATAAAAGTACAACTTCACCGTCTGCCGCAAGAGCGAAAACTACCGAATTTTCGGGAATGATTTCAGTATTTTCGAGCACTTGATCTGCCCAAAAGCTGTCTGTTTCTTTTGCTGTTTCTTCTACACTTAGGAAAGTATACTCATCGGAAATAACACCACCGTTTGCAACCTTGTAGTATACAGTCAGCCTTTCGTCTATAACACCAGATAAGATTTTTTCTGCCGCTCTCTTTCCAAAACAATCGCCGTTTTCTTTTTTTGCATTACGAAGAGCCTTAAGAGCGAGCTTTTCGGTTGCAATTCTTTTTGGTTTCACCTTTTTGAGATGTTGTTTGTATTTTAGCTTTACTGCATCTTTTACATCTTCGGGTATAGGTTCAAAAACACCACTTTTCATAAGAAGCAACGGCTTTGCATCTTCGGGGATGATGCTATCATCTAAAACTATTACAGGTTCGAAGTATTCCGGTTTCGCAAAGCCTTGTGAAATCAAAAAATCACGGCAATTTTTTCTTACAAGAAGTCGGTGGTGCTGTGTCAATCTCGAATATATTCCTGCAAAATCACTTTCGGGTAAGAGAGATTTTTCTACAGCTAAGGGCAAGTTTAAGCTTAACATCGTGCAGTTCTTTGCTATTATATATGAGCTTTCACTTAGAGCGTTAAAGTCTCGAGCCTTAATATCATAATCAAAAGTAGAATAAATGTTTTCATAGCAATAGGGTATTAGATGCTTGGGAAAAGCATTATAAAACTGTTTAGCTTCAAATCTGCCGATATCGGGTATCCAAAGAAACTCAATTCCACTAAAGCCTTTTTCTTGGGTAGCCTTAACGACATCTTCTCTAAAGCACGAAAAGTCGCAAAGTGTTCCATTTGAAACGGTAACATTGTTTGGCATAGTAAAGGCTTTTATATTGCAAAGAAGATACTTTTTTGTTTTTTCGCAGTAAAAATCTCTTTCCATTTCTGCTGAAACACGAGCGCCTGTCAATTCATACCATTCGCTTTCATACTCAGCGCTTAAAGATAATTCGTAAGTGCCTCTGATACGAAATTTTTCACTTTTTGCTTTGGTGAAAATTTCTGTCAGCTTTTCGGGTGTTGGGTTTTGCAGTTCACACCAACCAACATAATCGCCTTTTAGTCCTAATTCTTTAAGAAACTTGCGAGAAGCAGCATAAGCGTCTTCGTCTCTGAAACGAAGACTGTCGGTGATAAAAGTGAATTTTTCTGCCGTGTATTTATCGTCAATTTCTCTTTTGCAAAGTGTAATCATTTTAGATGCTCCTTTGCAGTTTTACAAGAGGCGATTAACATAACACGAAGTGATGTGCATTTTGAAGAGAGTGTTTTAAAGGTTTGTGCATCTATATAGTTTGTTCTATATAATAGCTGCAACCAATATCCTGTTTCGTTTGCTTCTTTGAGAGCTATTTCAAATTTAGAGATAAAATCTTTTGTGCCTTGCGCATATTGTGCTTCGTGAATGTTTGCGCCGATGGAAGTGCCACTTCTTCCTATTTGATTGGAGATAATAGATTCATGCTTTGATTTTAAAAATTTGACAAGGTTGATAATGTCAACGGAAAAATCTAAAGATAGTTCGACAAGTTTGTTTCCTTTCATATTCAAGACCTCTTTTTAATATCCGTTAATGTGTAATTAGAATGATGTATCGGCTTGTTGCCGATATGATGTTATGCTATCGCATAATGATGTTGCTCGAGTTGCTCACATGATGCGATGTTTGCTTAATGTGCCATAGGCATTTATCATTAGGCGAAGCCGTCATAATTAGTAAAGCGACATCATTTGCCAAAGGCAAACATCATTTAAAAAGTCCTAATTTGTCTTTTTGACAAATTAGGACTTTTTTCTGGTGATCCATCGGGGACTCGAACCCCGGACACCCGCATTAAAAGTGCGGTGCTCTACCGGCTGAGCTAATGAATCATATCTAACAGCGTTTTATATTCTACTTGAAAGTATAGGAAAAGTCAAGAGTTTTTATGAAAAAAGTTCTAAAATTTTTTCTTTTATTAGTTTTAGCTGAAAAAAGCAGTTTATGTCAAAAAAATGTTATATTAAAAGGAAAAATGCAGTTTTATTTAAAACGAAATTTTGTAACTTTGTTGAAAAGATAAAGATATTGTGATATATTTAATTAAATTGATTGTATGAAAGGATAAATTTACTATGAAATATATAGTTGTTCTTTACGATGGTATGGCAGACTACGCTGTGCCGGCCCTTGACGGCAAAACACCGATGATGTGTGCAAACAAACCTCTTTTCGACTGTCTTGCTCAAAAGGGTGAGGTAGGTCTTGTTAAGACAGTACACGACAGCTTAAAGCCGGGCAGTGATGTTGCAAATATGAGTGTTATGGGCTTTGACCCGATGAAATATTATACAGGGCGTTCACCGTTGGAGGCTGTAAGTATAGGTGTTAAGCTGAAAGACGATGACGTAACACTTCGTTGCAATATCGTAACCGTTTCCGATGAGGAAAACTACGAGGATAAAACAATGGTTGACTACTCGGCAGGTGATATAAGCTCCGAAGAAGCTGCAGAGCTTATAAAGAGCGTTCAAGAGGCTTTCGGAAACGATGTTTATACATATTACAGTGGTGTCAGCTACCGTCATTGTCTTGTTGTACACGGTGGTACTACAGAGCTTGGCAATATGACACCTCCTCACGATATTAGCGGCAGAGTAGTGGGTGAGTATCTTTCTGCTCACGATAATGCAAAAGAGCTTATTGCTATGATGAAAAAAAGCTATGATGTACTTAAAAATCACCCTGTAAACCTTAAGAGAATAGCTGAAGGTAAGCGTCCCGGCAACTCGATTTGGCTTTGGGGCGAGGGCAAAAAGCCGATTTTACCGTCCTTTGAGTCTCTTTACGGTCTTAAAGGCTCTGTTATTTCGGCTGTTGACCTTCTTAAGGGTATCGGTATCAGTGCAGGTATGTCTGTACCTGAGGTTGAGGGTGCAACCGGATATATTGATACTAACTTCAAGGGTAAGGCGGAATGTGCGTTGAACGAACTTAAAAACGGCAGCGATTTTGTGTACATTCACATTGAAGCTCCCGACGAATGCGGACACAGAGACGAACCACACAATAAGGTACGTGCAATTGAGCTTATCGACGAGCAGGTGCTTTCGATTCTTCTTGAAGGTCTTAAGGAATATGATGATTACAAAATTATGATTTTGCCTGATCACCCGACACCGATTGTAACAAAAACTCACGCAAGAGATGCCGTACCTTATATGATTTATCATAAGTCGATGCCCAAAAACGGTGTAGAGACTATTAATGAGGAAACAGCTAAGGCAACGGGAATTTATATCGAAAACGGTGCTGATATAATGGCTCATTTTCTTAGTCTTTGATTGAAAAGGGAGAAAGATATTATGGCAATATTCGGCAAAAAGAGAAAGAAAAGAAAGGCACGCAGAAGAAAACTTTTAAAGGTGTTTGTGTGCATTGTTCTCATAATTATGGCAATTAAGTATTCACCGCTTTTATATTCAAATATCAGCAGTGATTTTTGCATCTCGAAAAACAGCGACAGTGCGCCTGTGTTTGTTGCACACAGAGGACTTTCGGGTATGTATCCGCAAAACACAACAGTTGCATTTGAGAAAGCAGTTGAATACGGCTTTTATGGGTACGAGTTTGACATTCACACAACAAAGGACGGAGAATGGGTAGTTATTCATAATGATACTGTTGATGATATGACAGACGGTGAGGGTGAAGTTGCTTCTTTTACTCTTGAAGAAATAACAAAGCTCAATATTGATAACGGAAACGGTATTAAAGATTATCCGGACTTAAAAGTGCCCACATTAAAAGAGGCACTCGCTGTTTGTGAAAACAGCGACATTGTACCTGTTATTGAGATTAAGAATTGCGACGTGTCAAAGCTTTCGGCACTTAAGGAAACTCTTGATGAGCTTTCACTTTCCGAAAGGGCAATAATTATTTCTTTTGAGAAAGAGTATCTTAGCGAATACAGAAAGCTCGATTC